>DAOM01000267.1 GCA_002501855.1 Candidatus Nitrosopolaris nunavutensis | reverse complement strand
CGGCAGCGTCAGATGTGTATAAGAGACAGGTCTATAATAGATGGCTTTGTTTCTGTTGCATTTTTTACTTTCTCGGCAACTTTTATGAGTTGACGTATTTTTCGTTGCTCTTGCTTTAACCTAAACAAATTCGATAGTACCGAATCGATTGATCCGCCAGCTCTTATTAGACGAGCCCGCTCTGCTATCAAAGGATCTATTTTACTGTTGTAGTCTAAATTTTTTTGTTTTAGGATCTCCACATAATTAGAAATATCCGCTTCTTTTGATAATGGGAGTGTTTCTAGAGCCTCTGCTTGAGCTAGGCCACGGTAGACATCTGTGGCAGCCCAGACTAAGGTTACAGGCATTTTAATAGATAGTTCCTTGAAGACCATGGCTCCGACCATTGTGTACCCCATACTACCGCCTGTTCCAGAGGCATAGCAAGTGATACCGAGATCACGTGAAAGCAATAGAAGAATTGGGATTGCCCTAGGAGATAAGCCTTGAAGCATATCCTTTGAAATCGTTATGTCATTGTGATTTCCTAGGTTTACCTCGATAGCCTTTTTGCATGACATACAGGTGCCTGCTAGCGATATCTGATCTTGCTGGCTCCTGTGCACTCTTGCTGAAGCCTTACTTCCGCACCGGCAGTGCACCCACAAAGGTGCATGCAGATACGAGGTCGGGCTGACTCCTGTATCTATGCCACAACGGAAGAACATATTTTCGGTTTTACTCAACACGTCTGAATATTTCATAAAATTAGAAATCAAATACTTGAAACCATCTTCAAAAACCGTAGACATCTCAGAAAGTCTTACAAACAATGTATCATAGCCCCATTCTGCATTAACCAGTTGTGACATTAAAAAAGAATTAAAATCTGAGTAGGATTTGGACCTTGAGTACGACTCTTCGACGTTCCGCCAAAAATGCTCAAAGTTATCCAAAATCATAGATTTATCCGATTTCGAATATACCGATGAAAATGAATTTCTAACCCACGAATAAATCTGCATTCTCCAACGATCCAGGATTGTTCGTCCGGGCAACGGCATATTACATACTAGCTGCCATCTTCTCGATTCGCTAACGGGCATCCGCAGTTCCAGCCTGCCATCGGAGTGCTTTATGCTTGGAAGCTCTGCTAAACGGATATACGCGTCATCCATAAAATCATGATCTACAATCAGAAACAAATTTACAAATTTGTTAAGTGATTTACGTTCTTCAACAGCCCTCATGAGTGTTTGGAGAAGCACAATTTTTTTGAACACACCTCCATACGCAAATAAGTTTGGTTGATGAATGGATACAAAAATTTGTGTTTTTGGATCGATTAATAATCTCAGCTTGTTAGTAACGCCGGCAGTCATTGTGGCCGCCTCTCTATGAAACTTGTCGATCAATATTTGCAACTTGCGCCGATTATTCAGTATAAAATCGTTAGTAGCGATATCCTCTGTGTGTGTCAAAATTTTATTGACAGCATCTGAGAGCTTTTCTGGTATAGAAGATATATAGTCAGAAATGATTGGTTCTCCGACATTTTCATATTTTGAAAATAGCGATCTCACCTGAGGCGTACGTCCTAGCGCTGCAGTCGCCATCGGATCTCCCACTAACATACACAATCCCAACGTCTATATAAATTACCATTCGGATCTCGAATGCCTGATCACCTTTTTAACCATGGTTTCTGTGTTAAACAGTGTAATAAGTAATTACAAGCTTTTCGCAGGAATACCTTTTTATCAAAATGTCAAATATAAAAAAGATAGAATATTCGTAGTATGAAGTCGTAGCAAAATCATTGGATTAGTATTATTTTATTATTGCTTATTTTTTGATTAGTATTATTTTTTCGAAGACTACTAAGCTGACTAATGTGAATCCTGATTAATGACCAGCGAGATCAAATCCGAAATTTTTGTGAATTGCCCTATATCCTCCAGACGATGCGCATCGCTACCCAGATGGAATTTTACTCCCTTTTCCATGAATGGAACAATCCACTCAGGTGGAGGCCTGCGATATTTAGCGTTAATCTCAATTATTTTTTTGTTTTTAACTATTAAGGAACCCAAGTCTTCAACTTCATATTGTTCCATTCTAAACGTAGTTTCTGGAGCAATGTGCCCGATAACATCGACGCTAGGATTTTCGATAGCATTTGTTAATGCATTTAGCCATACACTCTTGTCATGATAGAGAGTATGAAAACTTGCTATTAAAAAATAATTTTTACTGTACCCTTCTGGACAATCAATAGAACCATCCACTAAGATTTTCGCCTCGAACCCCGGGATTATTTTTACTGAACTATCCTTACTGGACGATTCTATCTCCCGCAGATATTCGGGGAGCCAATCTGAGGTCTTTCTGATGTGTTCGGTAAATGCAATCGTTTGTAGGTTCAACTCCTCTGCTTGCCTTGTTACGTTTGGGATCGTAAGATCATGTGCTGAATGGTCATTATAATTGCAGTGAACATGGTAATCTTCTAGTAGGTTCATAGTATACTATACTGATCTTTGTTATAAAAAATTTTAACCAGATAATACGCAACAGACTTTTGCGTAAATACTTATAAGTTATATACCTTATACGACTGTACTAATTGGTAATGCCATTTGCATAGGTTCATGACGTCGACAGTTCTAGTCCCGGGTGCTGCCGGCCCTGCCGGAATAAACACTATCAAGTCTTTGAAGATGGCCGGCTTCGGAGGGAAGATTCTTGCTACTGACTCCAGCTCGTTGTCAGCAGGTTTTTTCATGGCCGACGTAAATGAAGTAATTCCCGAGGCTGACGACCACTCTTTCGTGGATAGATTGTTTCATATTGTAAAGATGTATCAAGTTGAGGTTCTGATGCCATCTTCAGGTTTCGATATTTACCCCTATAGCGAAAACCGAAAACAACTTGCGGAGATGGGGGCTGAAGCGATTGTAAGCGACAGAGATAAGTTAGAAATTTGTCGTGACAAGATGTTAACGTTTCAAACTCTTTCTAATAAATTTATTCTTCCATTTACTACGGAGGAACCAAACAAGATAGACATATTTCCAGTACTTGCCAAACCTCGGTTCGGGAAGGGAAGCCGTGGCATAGTCAAAATCGATGATGAATCCGATCTTAGATACATAATATCTAAACGCGACGATCTCGTATTTCAAGAATATCTACCAGGAACCGAATATACTGTAGATGTACTTTCTGATCTAAACGGGAAACCGTTAATCGCCGTACCTAGGATCCGAATGCAAACAAAGGCAGGTATTTCTACAAAAGGTAGAGTACTGCGAGATCCAGCCTTGGAAATCGATTGTATGAAAATTGCAGAATACATTGGAATTAGGGGTCCCTGTTGTATGCAAATGAAAGAGTCTGCAGAGGGCAGACTTAAACTGATTGAAGTAAATCCAAGAATGGGAGGTGGGACCATATTTACTAGCTTGGCTGGAGCTAACTTTCCTGCACTGTTACTAGATATGATCGAAGGAAGGCAGATTTCGGTACCAACAATTTCCGAGATCACCATCATTAGGTACTTTGAAGAATTTGTATTGAGAAGCGAGGAGGAGAGAATACATGTTGGAGCCAATTTGTTATCGAAGACACGTTTTCAGGGATAGACTTATCACAAGACACCTGTTGGATATGCATGACATTTATCAAATGGCATGGCCAATAACCTGTAATTTTCATGACAATAATACAGAAACCTATCGTCATTCCAATACTTACTAAGATCGCATCCCACCTTCTATTTTTTTTCTTACTTTTCTCTGTATGTCTCATTATCCTTTCACAAAAACCTTTGTAATCTAGGCAACTCCAAAGCTAATTGTGAGAAAAATATTGTTTGGATATATTCCGTGATGTCTAATGATGCTGTTAATTCCCCAAATCTGAGCTGCTGGCGAGAACAAGGTTAAAACCAAATTATTAACCTCATGGAACCGGCTGGGTGTCCATACATTGTTTAATTTCTATGATCAAAGATATATCTTATTTACTGAATCAATCTGTTAATATCCGTTAATGTTAAAAACGGAATTACGTCAGGTCATTATTAATTGAGTCGGCGAACTGAAGAATATTGCTAGGCAACTCATGCTTCTGCTAAAATTTGCCCAGCTATTCAGTCTATACAGAGATTTTTATTCCCCATCTCAAGATTTGCTCGGTGTCGATTACCTTTTATATTTGCATCGTCCCTTCCGGACGTACATGGGTAGGGTGGAGAAAGGAGTGAATTGTAGCGTTCAAGGTTGCGAGCAATCCGCCCAGCGATCAATGAGCGGTAGCAAGGCACGAATGGCATCAAATTTGGTTGTCAATTCGGACAAACGTGTTTATCTTTGTAAAACGCATTACAAAGAGTGGAAAAAAGCTACAAAAGGCGATCGAGAGAACGAGAGGGCTCGATGGCAATAAAAAGAGAGAACCTTTATTTCCTATCTGACTATACTGTCTTCGTCTAATAAATGCGCTTACTTCAGCTTCATTCTGATTTCGTAGAGTATCAACCCATCGCCAAGGAGATCAGAGAAGCCGAAGAAAATGTCTCGAGTAGCAAAGTTCGTTTTGAAGACCTCGTCGTTAGTCTTGTTGCAATCGAGAATGGAGATGACGAAAACCTGGCTAAGATTGCAGTTAATGAAATAGAAAGATATCTCGCCACAGTAAAGAGCAAAAGATTACTGATTTATCCATACGCGCACCTAACATCTGATCTCGCTTTGCCTGAACGTGCTCTGGAAGTTATATTGTCAATTGAGAAATTTGCGAAGGAGCGATTCGTGGACGTTCATAGAGCACCCTTCGGATGGACCAAGGCTTTTGAAATCAAGGTTAAAGGACATCCGTTGGCGGAAAATTATAAAATAGTAACAAAACAGGCCTCCAATATTGCTCCAGTTGTTGCCAGTAACAGCGACCGTATAATTAATTCTTGGGAAACGAAGGTTTCGTCTGCACTTAGAGAAGAAGAAAAATTATCTTCGATCTGGTACATCTTAGAACCAGACGGAAAGCTGTCACCTATCAAAGACTACAAATTCAAAGCCGGAGACCAAAATCTGCATACTTTAGCTAACTACGAAATGGCCAAGAAGAGGTTAACGGTCGAGCAGCCAGCTCATGTCAGATTAATGAAAAGGATGGGAATTGCGGATTATGAGCCTGCTTCGGATGTTGGGAATCTGCGTTACTATCCGAAGGGTAAATTGATGAAATCGTTAATTGAACAATATGTCACTCAGCAGGTAATGGAATATGGAGGTATGGAGGTTGAAACGCCTATAATGTATGATTCCAAACATCCATCTCTGGAGAGTTATTTCAATCGCTTTCCTGCTCGCCAGTATACGATCACAAGTGATAACAATAAACAACTCTTCTTGAGATTCGCAGCATGCTTCGGCCAATTCTTGATGGCTAAAGACTTTCAGTTATCATATAAACATCTGCCCTTAAAGCTGTACGAGCTTACTCGCTACAGCTTTAGAAGGGAAAAGAGTGGGGAGCTCTCAGGTCTACGGCGACTTAGGGCTTTCAGTATGCCTGACTGTCACGCGCTATGCAGCAATATGGAGCAGGCAAAAGAGGAATTACTTCGGCGATTTGAACTATCTACCACCGTGATCAATGCACTGGGGCTTTCTACGACAAACGACCTCGAAATGGCAATACGGTTTACTGAAGATTTCTATAATGGAAACCAGACATTCATAAATAAAATTGTTAGCAGATATGGGAGGCCAGTGTTAGTGGAGATATGGAAGGATAGATCCTTTTATTTTATTCTAAAGTGGGAGTTCAATTATATCGATACTACTGGAAAAGCATCAGCTCTTTCTACTGACCAAATAGATGTCGAGAATGGTAGCCGTTATGGAATCGAATTTGTTGACGAGAATGGCAAGAAGAAAAATCCCATTATATTACACAACTCTCCCAGCGGCGCAGTTGAGAGAGTAATGTTCGCACTATTAGAGAACTGCGCAAAAGTTGCAAGAGATGGGGGTAAGCCGTCTCTACCCCTTTGGCTTGCCCACACTCAAGTGCGTATCATTCCGGTGAGCACTCAGCATTTAGATCTGTGTAGAGAAATCTATACAGAACTTTCAAGACGGAAGGTCAGGACAGATATAGATGACCGAAATGAGTCTGTCGCAAATAAAATTAGACAATCTGAAACCGAATGGATTAACTATACCATAGTAATAGGAGATAAAGAGCTGCAGACTGGATGGTTTGTCGTTCGCGATCGAAATCAAGGGGAACAGCGCAAGATAGTGTTGGCACAACTTGGAGACGAAATAAATTCCTTGACAAATGGAAAGCCGTATATTCCTCTAAATCTTCCACCATATCTTTCTAACCGACCACAAATTATGGTTTAGTTACCAGTACAAAGCACCTTACACAAATATAATGCATCTGGAATAGCCGGCTTGCAACAGAACTGAGTTCACTTTGATGTTCTAAAATATTTTTCACAATAACATCAATGAATTTAAGAGTAGTTTTCTCATAATCATATCCACTCTTTTGATTTAATTCAGGCTTCGTCTCTAACTAACGGACCTGTTGTCTATGCCTTAACATACCGGAATGTTTCTTTAAGTCAGGCAGTCGTGAGAGTATACGAAACAAAGTTTGTGACGCCAATGTTCCTTCACGATAATCACCATTTCTCAATCCCACTTCAACGATATCGATCCCGATGAGCTTTGCGGTTGAGCATATATTCTTAAGAATTCTCCTAACTTCAAAGGGATCCAGCCCGAATGGTTCTGGTGTCCCTGTACATGGTACATAGGGTGAATCGTAAACGTCTATGTCAAAAGATATGTAGATATTTACATTACGTGTTGCTTTTCGAATATACTTTAATAGGTTATCAATTCTTTCATGTACTTCCCACGCGTCAAACGTCGTCACCTGATTTTTTTTCGCTATTTCATTTTCTCCTCGATCAGTCTGCCTTATTCCGATTTGAATTATATTCTTTCCTGGGATATATCCATCATTCATAATATGGTAAAAAGGAGTGGTATGGCACATCTTTATTCCCTCATATTCAGGTTTCATGTCCCTGTGGGCATCGAAGTGAATTACCAATGGTTTTTCGTCGGAAAGCGCCTTGAGAGTATAGTAAGACAGAGTATGTTCGCCACCCATCAGCACCGGTACTTTATTTGCATTATGAATTAGAGAAGTTATTTTATGAATCTTGCTGCCTAGATATGACAAATTGGACGCAAGATTATTAGGACTTCTTTTTCTCATGTTCTTGACTGATGCAGGGATTTTCAGATCTCCTATATCAAATATTCTCGCTCGATCATAGATATCCACTTTCTCGTCCAACAGAAAAGTTTCAATTTGGCGTGCCGACGTTAATCTAATTGCTTCCGGTCCCCTCACCGTCCCTTTTCCAAAACTGGTCGTGATATCAATTGGTGCACCATAGAATACGACATTAGATTTTTCGAATGATACTTTAACAGGTATATCTGCGAAGCTATACCTTCCTCTCGTTCTTTCTGGAGGAATGAACAGAGTCGAGAGAACGTCGAGATAACTTTTCAATATTCATCTTCTTGTAAGTATGTGACCTTGTTTAAGTTTCTTATTTTTTGCTGCAGCATGTTCATCGCGCGCGTCGTAACGGTTTTCGACACGCGATGCATACATACAAAAACCTAAAGAGACCCGTTCAGATAAAATCTGCAGTGTTGCATAACT
>DAOM01000174.1:7907-8161 GCA_002501855.1 Candidatus Nitrosopolaris nunavutensis | reverse complement strand
AGATTTATGTCAACAATATTATATGTTGTCTGAATTGGGTGTTATAAAATCAGAATGTTAACTTCTATAACTTTTTGCATGCGAGGCAGAACAATACCCGCAGTAACCGATAGTACCTGTTCTTTTATGACATATGCATTCACATCTAGAGCCAAATCCTGA
Source organism: Candidatus Nitrosopolaris nunavutensis (assembly GCA_002501855.1). Taxonomy (GTDB): domain Archaea; phylum Thermoproteota; class Nitrososphaeria; order Nitrososphaerales; family Nitrososphaeraceae; genus Nitrosopolaris; species Nitrosopolaris nunavutensis. The sequence continues at coordinate 7,999 of DAOM01000174.1, read as the reverse complement.
TGAAAACTTTCTTCTCATACAATTAATTGTTATTCTTACACATATTTAAATTACCCTCCGACAATAGTCTACAATACTTGACAAGAAAGAAT
>DAOM01000174.1:4462-7641 GCA_002501855.1 Candidatus Nitrosopolaris nunavutensis | reverse complement strand
ATTAGAATTATTGGTAAAGACGGAGAAAAATTAATTGTATACGATTTTAAAGAATTGAAATGATGAGAAGTTAAGGAATTGATTCTGCTAGTCCTCCTACCACGCCTGTTGCTCCTCATATTGGCTGCAATCCCTTCTCCTTCAACACCTCATTCAGAATTGTAAGATCGTATATCCCTCACAGGTCTGGTCTTGGTTTTCCCTTTGCCAAGAATCCAATATCGTAAGCATTATTGGCTCCCCGAAAGAGTGACAATTTAGTGGATCATATGTGAATTGTATTCTTGACCAAGCTTGCCTCAACTCATTTTCTAGTATGGTTTTACCTGTTAGTTTTTGAAATTCAGAATTGAATGCCTTTATCGTCACATCTGTATGATTATTAATCCATTATGATTCATTAACATTTGCTGCAACTAGTTTCTTGATTAGATCAGGATTTTGTTGCAAGTAATCTGTTCTCGCCAGTATGCTAGCTGTTACGAACTTACCGTCTGATGGCCACAAGGTTCTTTCATCTAACAACAGTTTTCTACCAACTTCGTTGACCAGTCTCGCATCCCAAGGATCTGATACCCATTCGCCCTCAACCTGTTTCTTTAAAAATAATGTAGGAATAATTGTTTTATCAGTGGTACATCTCCTCCGTTGTCTTTCGTCTTATATCCGTTATCTTGCAAATACTATCGAAGGGCTGTGTATGTCTGTTTCCGAGTTGAGGTGAAGCCTTAGGAGACTTGATTCCGGAATCACTTCTCACTACAAAGACGGTAGCGCCACTTGCCACACCGGAAATTATTCTTCGATCCTTTCCCTGAGATGCCCATACCCATTTACTGCTGAGCCTGGGCCAACGTACGTGCGTCTATTCTGGAAATTTCCACTTCCAAACCCGATGACGGTTTGAGCATGGTTTATGTTAGGAAATACCCTATTCTCAATACCTCTGTTGCACTTAAGCCTGTACAAATCCTATAGCAGGTGTATACGCAATAGCTGGCGCAAGTATTATTGCAATAAAGGGTATTGTTAATTGCCTTCCTATCTTCGAATGTATGGGTTCTAAAGCATTTTCACATGAATAAGGAATAAATTTCCTGGTACGTGTTAGAATAACGGAATAAATGTAAATATAGTATATGCCAAATATGCGCCATTCTAGTCCTAATTGCGTCTTCGAAGAAAGTTATATTGCATAACCGCACTTAGAATTACCAAGAATGTCTGTTGTGTCACAATCAGGAGAACTAGAAAGTATCCTGCAAGTCAAAAATGTTTCGAAGGTCTACAGTAAAAATACCACCGCGTCAGACCACCTCGTATTGAATAATTTGAACATAGATATCAAAGAGGGTGAATTTTTAGATATCAAAGACCATCAGGCTGTGGTAAAACATTTTTTGATCTTTCCATGGATTACAGTTCTTGAAAATATTGTTTCGCCAACTTTCGGGGGGAATGAAACAATGTGCAGCCATTGGTCATGCTCTGGCCATGAATCCAAAAGTCTTGCTCACGGATGAGCCTTTTTCAGCACTAGACATTCAATTACATCAATACAGAACAGTTTTGTTTCTAACGCACAACATCAATGATGCTATGGTATTAGGAGGTATGATCGTTGTTTTGTCCCCAAAACTTGCTGGTATAAAGAGAGAGTGCACTGTAGGTTTGCCACGACCACCAGATCATCCTATCGTGGATTCAAATGCAATGGCGATTACCGAAGAATCCAAGGAATTATATTTTGATGATGAAACGAGAGAGGATAACAAAATTGCAGCCACGAAAGTACTCCATTGAAGAGAAAATAAGAAGAAAAAAAATTAGTAGGATTAACCTTAACGATATAGCCAACACAATACTGTTCCTTGCGGTGTTTGTAGGGATTTGGCAACTAACATTTATGCTGGGAATATGGCCCAGAGTTGCATTGCCATCACCAGCAATGGTTGCCCAATCTTTTGCTGAATTGAATTTCTCATTAATTATTAACATCAGTATAACAATGTGGCGTCTTATGATTGGATTCTCAATTTCGATCATTTTAGGAGTTGGGATTGGATTGGCTATGGTAAAGTTCAAAGACTTTGGAAAAACGATGAGTTCCTTTGCGGTGGGACTACAATCATTCCCAAGCATAGCCTGGGTACCGTTCGCAATACTGTTCATTGGTCTAAACGATTTCGGTATCTTATTTGTTGTAATCATGAGTTCTATATTCTCAGTAATGTTATCTACATACAGTGGAATTCGCGCCGTCCCACCAATTTATGCTCGTGCAGCTAGAAATTTAGGCGCTAAGGGTATGCCGCTATTTAGGTATGTGATGATACCTGCGGCTACACCATCATTAATAGTTGGAGTAACACAGGCTTGGTCATTTGCATGGCATGCGTTGATAGGAGCTGAGATATTGATGGCAGCATATCTAGGCTTGGGTCATATCCTGGACGTTGGGAGAGAATTCCAACTCATGGATCAAATAATTGCATCGATGATCACTATCTTCGCAATTGGTCTGGTATTTGACCGACTTGTTTTTTCCAAACTAGCAAATAGAGTAAGAGATCGATGGGGACTGAATCAAAGCAATGAATAAAGATAATGACAACTGTTCAGATAAGGACGTAAAACTGGTTCAGATTAGAATTGTAAATAATAGACTCTATCGTAGTAGAAGGCGGCATTTGCAGAGCATTATATGATAGAAAGTCCATATGATACGGTATACCTTCTTGCTTAGGAAGCTAGTTAGAGGATCTAATTGACAAACTTTCAAATTATATGACACATCAAGAGAAAATACCAATGAGAAGTTATGCAAATGGGTGAATATTTCATCGGCTGTTCAGGTTGGAATTATCCGGACACTCCTGATAAAGGTGGATGGACTGACATATTTTACCCAGATAAAAACACAAAAAGACTTCGATACTACTCTCAATTCTTTAATACTGCAGAGATGGATTCTACTTTCTATAACAGATTCTACTCCAAAATGACAAAAGGTACTTTTATTGGAATCGTGAAAGCTACTCCAGAGAAATTTCAATTTTCAATCAAAGTACCTGAAACAATAACGCATGATAAAAGACTAGACATCGACAAAGGTGCTATTACAGATTTTGAAGAGTTTCTTGACAAAATCTCACCACTAAAGACAGCCAACAAATTAG
>DAOM01000174.1:0-4205 GCA_002501855.1 Candidatus Nitrosopolaris nunavutensis | reverse complement strand
AGACAGGCTGCCGAAAGGTAATAATGGAAGAAGTAATTATGATTATGCTATCGAATTCAGACATCCCTCGTGGAAGACTGAAGGACCTTGGGAGATGTTAAAGCACTACAATATTGCAGCTGTAATAACAGATTCACCATCAAAAGAAAATTTGCAATACTTGTCTGATGTTATAGTTACAACAGAAAATCATTCTTTTATGAGGTTTCACGGCAGAAACACCAAAAGTCATTATTGGTATGACTACCTTTATTTCAAAGAAGAGCTAAAACCATGGGTCGAAAAAGTCTCACAGATTAGAAAACAAACAAAAGTTCTCAGAGTGTATTTTAACAGCCATTGCTGAGGAAATGCTGTTGTAAATGCATTACAGTTTAGAGAAATGACTGGAACACAGTTGTCTGACGGTGAAACAAGAGCAGTGAAACATGCAGAGACATATTTTTCAAAACAACACCAGCAAAAAAGGCTAAACTAACCCAAAAGACGATAATCGGTGAGATGAGGATCCAAAAGAAATGAGTAGCCTTTTTGTTTAATCTAACTTTTGTGAGTTTGGAGGTAATGACTCCAACATTCCACGAGCAGGAGTGGAATTAGATCCTGTTAGAATTTCAGATAATGGTGTTTAAAAACAGCTAGTAAAGTAAGTGAAAAGGGAAAGATGACAATATATGGAGTTAGTTAGATATTACTACTGAATTCAAATGAGAATAATCCTGTCGCGTCTTCATGAATGATGAAGCAAGAACAATTTTAGAAACTGCTGCTATAGGAAGCATTGGATGTGATCTTGTAGAGCAGCTGCAACGGTGTTAAAGCCCTAAGACTGACTGAACACTCGAAGACATTAGGAGTTCAAGAAACAGATCACACACCAGCTATCTAATAACAAACCATTTTTTAGGCCAATACCTTATATATTTAAAGAGCCCTCATTTAGTCATCTCGTTATCGGCAATATGTGCTGTTTAGACATTAAACACGTCTCGTCCGTCCACTATATGCATCATTTCTTTTTGAAATATTCCTTCATAGGTTCCCAATAGTAATCAATCCATCCTTGTCTATAGGATTCTACTTGTTCGGCAGGAACTTTAGAATGAGTCATTATTAATTCAGTACCCTCTTCTTTTGAAATGAATGATAATTCCAAGATTGATGGTGGATAACCTTTAGGCCATTCAGTTGTTGTCCATTCTTGCATTATTTTCTTTCCTTTTCTCAATTCCAAATTTTTTCCAAAGATGTAACCATCCCATGCTGTAAAATTTCCTCCTACTTTTGGATTGCAAGTTGCCTTTCCACCTGTAAAGTCCGAATGTTTTTTTGCATTTATGTAGGCATCGTAAACCTGAACAGGTTTTGCAGGAATGAACACCGTCTGTTTAATAACCTTGATATTTTCTGACAACTCGATTCATAGTTGATTGGCGTAAATGTATTTTTAAGACTTTGGATGATTCTGGCTACAATTGTATGTAATTCCGCGAAAATAAGAATAAGAAAAAAGTGACATGAAACGCTAAGATTGTAAGTGACCCGGCAAAGAAAATCGATCTGCAAGGACCATTGACTGGCAATATGACCCCTTCAGGTGGGATTTGATGTCTATCGTTGGTTCTGGTGTCTCTGATGAATGTTGAATTTCCACTTAGTTTACTTTCTTTTGAGGCTACCCTTTCGATTTCGGATGGCCAATGTTTACATCAATTGATGGTTTTTGAAGAGGATTATATTACTCGCTCATGCAAACCTTTAATTTTTAAAAGCTTGAACCAAAAATATTACAAACCTGATCATCCTCCGAATGTCGGCTTAGCAAGAACTAGGAATACCACTCAACTACCATACGAAAGAGTTTCAGGATCTTCTGACGCGGGGGAAGTAATTAGCAGTAATTAAGAAAAAGCCAAAACTACTTTTTCTTACATTTGGATTGGGAATATCTGATGAATATATATAATATTATCCTGAGAATACTCGACTGCTATACAACTATTGTCCATATAAGCAGGGTATAGAAAGGAAAACAAATTCACGTAAATATCGTATGAAATTTCAGAATACTCACTTAAGCTGGGTTCATATGCTCTGAATTTTCTACTATTCTATTATTAGTCTGTCTCTCTATTTTCTCCAAGCTCTCTATCAAGCTGATTTTTTAATGACGTGTATCTAGTAAACTTCTTGTCCCAGTTAGAAAAGAATCTTTGTTCACTTAATCCAATATACAACCACATTGAAGCCAACATTATTGAAACTCCAATAAAAAACAGGAGAAAAAAACCTACTTCGGGGATTCTAAACAAGATTCTATTCATAAAAAAAGGATGAATTACGAAGACTGCAGCCAACATTAAAGACAAGGGTGCAAGAATAAATGAAGATAGTATCATTACCTTAAATACACTTCTTGTCGTATTCATATGAGATATTAGTTCATCTAGTAACTCAACGACACTAGTCTTATTTTGATCCTTTATAGAATTATTTGAATCATTGTCATTACCATCTGAAGAAGCCAATTCTATAGAGTTCTGTGATCTAACGCCTCTTAAAATACTTGGCTAACCATGTTACTCATCTCACAAGAATCACTTTTCTTTTTAGGAAACATTTGCTCGTATGGCTCCAAAATTCTTATGCAAAAGTCTTTTCTGTAACACTATATTTTACTATTTTCTTATTACCCCATGGCTCTTCTCTTCTTTTAATAATTCCTTTTTGTTCCATGTCTTATAGTATTTCGTTATGCTTCGCAAGGTTAAGTCCAGTGTTGCTTAATAGAGTAGTCTGGTTAAGCTCACCGTACTCGGTTAGCTTCAACACGATATCCTTTCTAATGTAAATGCGGTCCCTGTATTCATGCGACAATTTTATTGCGTCATGCTGAATAGCTTTGTAAGTAATACGGCAGACCTTAAACGTTTTAAGAAGCATCTCTGGAGGAGGCTTGGAACCTTCCAATGGAGTTAGGTCAAGGGCCCAAGATGATATACTTATCGCTAGTTTGCAAATTTCGCCTGAAAAACACAGGAAGTAAGCCATGCTTCACTTGAACAATTTTTAGTTTCATTTAATTATGTGTGTCTATCGTAGATACCTGATAGAACGATTTTGCATAATACTGAGAAACTGAAAGTGACTTTATCTTAAGGAGAAAAGAGTGAATGCCAAAACAGTTACAATTTTTACCATTACAGTGATGTGATAACATCAAGTCTAACATTTGCTGCAAACAATAAAAACCAGCCAGGACAACGTATCACAATAAGCAGAGGGAAGATGGCAAATGGCGCTATATCGGTGATACATCTGTAACCATCCAAGGTCTTCCAGGACTGACAGAGCCAAGTTCTATAAATAATAACTTTCATTGTCGATTCTCAATATCAATCTCGGGAATAGGTACGGGTACTGCGATAGCGAGGTTCGATGTGGTGCGCGATTCCTTGATAATCACCGGTCTTCCATGGGAAACACATTCAGGGTTTGTAACTTTTGACTCATTTGGTCCCGATCCAAGTTCGTCAAAAATCGACGTCCCCGGAAAAGATACGGGTACTGCGATAATAAAGCAAAACTTGGCCAATTAATTACCTCGAATTGATGGACTCGATCTCGCATTATAAGTTACTCCTTTATGGTATCATTGCAAGGAACAGGATTATAGTTGCGTCTGGTACCTATGTTTCTAACACTCCGGTAGGACGTAAGATAACTGATATTAACTTCAATAATAGAACGGGAGCGGGTGGAAGAATTCGACCTTGACTTGACCGATATTTCAGATTTTGGATTTCGATCAGCGGAGTGTCAAGCTGAGATCATATAACGGGGAATCAGAAGAAGAAATGATTCAGTTAAGCACTACATATTCTCAAAATCTTATCCCTTCCAGCTAATAATCTTGGATTTAATTCAATGCGTATGAACATATTATTCCATTTTATCGTGATGATGTAAAATCAGTAGATCGCATCATTTTTCCTCCAGGATCTCCAATTCCACCAACAATAGATGAGAATCCAACCATACCAAACGATGAATCGTGAACTGGTGCCCGATGCAATTTATAAATATAAAGAGAGATTTGTAGACGTATTGGTAATAGCTATACAGAGAGGGTCGAGGAAATTTAGTTGACAGCTTATAATTTGAAGTTGATAAACACCTGATTAGATGGAGTAAAAGTATATACA
>DAOM01000144.1:3287-7241 GCA_002501855.1 Candidatus Nitrosopolaris nunavutensis | reverse complement strand
CTGCATGCCTACTTTTCAAATACGGACTATCGCATACTGGTTTTAAAGCAGATAAAATGTTCAAAGAACATGATGAAGGTTAGTCTCATTTCTTAAATGAATTAGTAAAGGATTGTGAGAAAAGAAAATAACACAACCTCATCTCTTTTTTTAAGTCCTGATGTTTACGTTTCCTAATAAAAAAATGAGGTTGAAATATTTTCATGTGCATCGTGATCGAAGAGAAGGTAGAAGAGTATTTCTTTTGGCCATTCTTATTCATGACTCTCCCCTCCCAGTAAGTATCTCCAATTCTTTTTAACAGGATACTGCTTTTCTTCCCCACAATTCCCTATGGCTTGTAGAAATCTATGTGAGACGTCTGCCTGAATAGTATTTTCAGTCTCTGAACACCAGTAAGATCGTCGGTTTTAGATACGACCTAAGAGATAGTTAATTTTCAGTATTCGACCGAGGGCAATCAGCACCACATGAGTATTTTGAAGGATCTTCTGATGATAAATGCCTTGTCTGTCACAATCGACATTGCGAGTTTTCATTCTCTACGATAGATGTTGAAGTAGACGATCAATGAGAGTGGCATTGTCCTGAGTGCAATTCAAGTAATATTATGATTCATGAACGCTGTCAATGTGATGTTCCAACTGCTTCAGGTTGTATGGACGTTTTTACGGCTTTAAAGATCTTAGATTAGTTGATACCTGAAAAAATGGAGGGAGTTTACTTCACAACTACCTTTCCGACCATTGTGGGATGTATAATACAGAAGTATGGAATCTCTCCTGCAGTCTTGAAGGTATGAGAGAATGTTTTTCCTGCTGTTAGCAGGGTTGATAATCCAGAATCAAACTCTTTCCCCTTATTTGGATCACTAGATCCTGTCCCTGATGTAACAGTATGTGGGGCTGTGGTGTCTTTGTCAGACCATGTCACACTACCTCCGACTTTGACATTGATAGGGTTTGGTGAAAATGCTTTGTCAGCTAAGGTAGCGGCTCCTGGTACGATTGAAACACTAATACCGCCGGTTGAGTTAGTTCCGCCAGAAGCCGTGGTCATATTCGCAGTATTATTCTTAACGTCTCTAAGCGAGGGGGGAGTGAGGAGTAGCTTAGGATCGGTAATGACAGGCTGAGGTGGTAGGCCAAAATGCTGCCTTAGAATTTTCTGTTGGTGTATTAAAGTGTTTGAAGAGTAGGTTGGTCCTATATGTCCAATCCATACCCATAAAATTATGACCGTAGCAAGCGAAATCCCCATGACCAGAATCGACCAACCAACCGTCCCCAACCCCATACTGCCGGAAATGTCTTATTGCTTTTAAAAATATTTGCATTGATAAAGTCTCTTATACTAAGCCAGCGATCGATGGGATGATACTGTAAGATCTCTGTGCTAAAGTACATATACATTTTGACTTACGCCGGTATAATTTTGCATATTACTTGATTTCATTTCTATCCATAGATCTTATCAACATACCAACATTTCCATGGTTTGTCAGGCATCGCAACAATAAGGGAATGTGTCGTATTTACAAAGTGTCTTACAGCATTCATCCCTTTAGAAGAATCACCGCACCAAGAAACAGCATACTCTTTGAGAGTATTGAGTAGATATTAAAAAATTTTCCAAAGAATTGGACAAGCAGAGGAAATTGCTAAGATCGCGCTATTTCTATCCTCGGATGATTCGAGCTATATTACAGGATGTATGATATATGCAGATGGTGGTCTTTCTTTACCTCGTTCAAATTATTTCCTTGAAAGTAAAATAGAACAAGATTAATTTTGTAATTACATGCAATCAATGAGTATGTGAGGCTTGCATGTTGATGAAACGATGATTCCGCTTAATCGTGTTCTTATTTAGAATCAATTTCAGCTCAGCTTAATTCAAGATCTATCTGTGAATCTCTTTTTCTAATGCGTCTTTAAGCATATGCATATGTCTTTTTCTATCATTCTTGATTGTCTGCCATATTTCTACCAACTCTGATTTATTGGATTTCTGTGCATCTTTGATGTAAGTTTCTATTGTGTCATACAGAAAGTCAGCATCTTTACCCAATACTTTTAAAATATCATATGCAGTGTCTGTTAATTCGGTTGTTGATGACATGTTATAATAAAAGACAAATATGCAAGTAGCTTGGTCGTCTTTTATCTATGAGTTTCCAAGTATTTAGAACATAGAGTGCTAATATGATAGACATAAAAATTGTGACATCGCAGTCAACGTTAAAAGTGGATAGGCTCTCACAGGTGGCTGGAAAATAGTGGAGGGCAATTCAATAGAATGCCAGTCGATATGGATGGTTTGGTAAAAAGAGTAAAAGCTGAATTGCAATAGGGTGATCTCTGGGGCAGCCCAAAGATGCCCTCTATCACCAACGATGACTAGGTCCTATTCCAAGCCGCAACCGACCTGGTGCGATATCATTCAAAGCCAAAACCTGCTGTGCCAAAGCTAACGGATGGCGCGGATAGGTCTGTACAACTGCCGTACCAAAGCGCACTATAGATGTTTTTGTGGTGGCAGCTGCAAATATCGTCAATGTATCTAGATATTCTTGGTTCATCCAGATTTGCCTTACCCCGGCCGCTTCAGCTGCGGCAATTGCTGTTATTGCTGCTGCCGCGTTCATTGAGTGACCGCCGCCCGCAACAACTCCTATACGCTCCTTGATTGAGTTCATAAGTTCTGTAGGTTCTAGGAAATTTAAGAACGTATGGTACCAACAGTTCCAACATGTCTAATTAACTGCTCTATCATTATCGATTACTATCTATACCTTATCTTAAATCGTATGAGAAAGAAGGAGCGAGCTCATGAAAAAACCAGTCTTGAGAAAAATAGTGAGATCGCCACAAGCAAGGTACGCAAAGTAAGTGAATTGTCATCAAGGATACCTTTAAGATGAGGAATGTCTTGTTTTTGATGTTCTTGTTGCAATGAGGAAGACGTTTGCATACAAACCTCCTTTTTCAAATTAGATCCTAGTCAAGCAAGCACCTTGAGTATATGCAATTCGTTTGAAATTATTGCAACAGAAGATCTGATCAAAAATGTTGTTTAAGCACTGTTAAAACTATATAGTGTACAGGAATTTTCAATTTTTTATTTTGTGTGATAGCAGTAATAACGATGATCAAGTGCTTTAATGCTTGGTGGTAAGTCATTATTAATTCCTAACCTGAATTACCTTTTTGCCAACATTCATAATTGATCTTGGATCAAATAATTTCTTAATTTCTCCGAAAAGAGAGTAGATCTCTGGCCCATACACAGATTCTATGTATTTTACTCTAGCTAATCCGTCGCCATGTTCACCTGTAATCGTTCCGCCAGCTTTTATGACTCTTTGAAAGAGTTGAATGGCAAGATGGTCCATTAGTTGAGTTTCAGCTTGAGACCCTACCTCAATTAGTGGTCTTGTATGCAAATTTCCATCCCCTGCATGCCCATATATAACATAGTCTAGTTTATTCTCAGAATACATTTGTAAAAGTTGTTGTGTATGATCGTATAATATATCCGGAGGTACTACCGTGTCTTCTATTAATCCAATAGGTTTTCTACTTCCAACTGTCAATTTCATTGCTCGATTTAGTGCATTTTTTCTTGCTCCCCACATTCGAATCAAGCTCAGTTCATCAGCAGCACTCTCTATTATGGTGCATTTATCAGACAATTTACTACTGCAACTATCAAATCCTTGTTCAACTCCTGCAAGCTTGTCGCCTGCAAATTCTATAAATAATAGGCAACCTGTTTCTTCGTTCTGAAATTGCAGGTTAATATTACTATTCTCTTCTCTATGTCGAACGACTGTGCTATCAAGCATTTCTAAAGCAACAGGTGAGTATTTCAAAATAAGTGGAACAACTGATATAGCTGATAATAAATCTTCAAAACCTACGACAATCAAATACCGGTAGAGTGGGATATCAA
>DAOM01000144.1:0-2979 GCA_002501855.1 Candidatus Nitrosopolaris nunavutensis | reverse complement strand
GATCTTCAATCTTGCAGAAGTCAGGATGCCTAGAGTTCCTTCAGAAGCAGCAAATATTTTATGAGGCAAGAAGGCTTTGTCATTTATTACTTTATCAAGGCGATAACCGCAAGAGTTTTTCGTTACTCTAGGATATCCCTTCGAGATAAGGTCTCTACGATCTGACAATAATCTCAACAAATCTGTGATCCTATGATCCTCTTTTTCTGCACTGGTCCTACTACTATTGACAAGCCTAGAATTTCCATCAGAATAAACAACTCTGACCTCTTGTAAGAAATCTATTGTATTACCATATCCCAAACAATGAGCACCACTTGAATTATTGGCTACCATTCCTCCAACCGTACAGTAGTTACTACTTGCAGGATCAGGAGGAAGGAATTTTCTTTCCTTTTTCAATTCTTTATCTAAAACGCCTTTAACCAATCCTGGTTGGACAACTACATAGTCAGTACCAGCCTCAAGAATTTTATTCATGTGACGTGTGAAATCAATGATTATACCGTTTGAGAGGGATTGTCCAAGAAGACCCGTTCCTGCTCCTCTTGCTGTTATAGGTATACTCTTTGAAAAGCAATAGTGACAGATTTTTTCAACATCAGATTCATTTAATGGACAGGCTATCATGGAGGGTTTTATAGTGTAATGACTAGCATCTACTGAATAAATGTCCCTACTCCAGCTATCAGAAAGAATCTCACCTTTGGCAATACGCCTTAAGTCATCAGCTAATGAGATTGCCATTATCCGTTACTCCTACAAAACCTCTTCCTTCCTTTTACCTTTAATGTGTATCTACATTGTATCTGATAAAATTGTGAGGGCAATAATAAACATAATAAAAACAGATAATTTGATATTTCAAGCGTTTATCACCGATCTCCCGATTATCTTACCTATTACTATTGCTAATATAGATTTATTGTAGGTATGACCTAAAGCCGTATGCCGTACATGTTTTAATTAAGACTATTTTGGAAGTAGACATCATGAAGAACGTGATCCGCAATAAGACATCATTATGCTAATAGTTGGTTTCATCGGCACTTACTACATTGTTGCGACTGCTATTTCACATCGGCCATCTTCTTTCTTAATTGAAAAGGCAAATATGTTACATCTACAGAATCCACGATAATTTTTCAAATTTGGAAATATTCAAAGCATGGATAACGTCGGCTGGGCTTTTCACTAGCAGCCTTAAGTGCCCATGGGTAGTATCATTCTAAACTAGAATTTTGAGCATGTTCCTCTATTGTTATCAACCGTATTGCAATTATATCAAATTCTCTTCAATCAAAATACATGCAAATGTCCACTGTGTTTGTGTTTGTTTGTGCTGTGAAAATGAAATGCACTGACTAAGTTTACCTTGAATATTAATAGACACAAATGACCTTACCTTATAGACATCCAAGATGACTCTTCATTGAATTGCATACTTGATCTACCGTTGTTATATGGCTAGAGCTCCGTTTGACGCAGTGTACTTTCCAACGTGAGAAAATATACTTCACCAGGATAGTATATTTAATTAGGTTTGTAATCTTCACCATTACCATTTAGTCATAATCTTAACTTCAAATATTCCCCAATCAATATGGCAGTAGGATATAAGACCTGTTCTTCGATCTTAGCATGAAGCTTTAGTTTTTCTGCAAATTGCACAAACTCTGTTTTATTTTCTTTCTTTGCTACCTCAATCAGATTATCTAGGGCAGTGACAATTCTGTTATGTTCTTCAATCATATGTGGAAGATCTGCTTTCAGCCTATCGGTCATAGTAAGAACACTCTTCATCTCTGAACCGATTTTATCTTGTTTTGATAAAGAAGATAATAAACCTAAAGGTGGCAACGCATATTCTTCTTCCTTTTCGAAATGTGGATGTAGAACGTCTGCAACAGCCTTTGCGGCTTCGCCTACTTTCCCACCTTCTTCTATAGCCTTAACGAGCTGTCTATGAAGTTCATCATGCTCTAACCCTAATGATTCTGGGATCTTGAATTCCATATATTTGAATATACCCAAAGGATAAATAACTTCTATATTTGAGAGATAGATCTTAGAATCTAATATATACGGGCCAACTTCAGTCAATTTCCCTTTACTATTTAAGAAATCATAGAAGTAGGAACCTCCTCTTAGTAGAATATCGTCTTCCCACATCATTTCAGTGGTATGTATTTCAAACGATAATGAAGGAGCCTCGGTTCGAATCCCTTTTTTTGGGATTCGTCATACTGTTAATCAATGCTTACTAAGAAATAACCGTTACTATGTTAGATTATGGGAGAAAAAAAATGATGTTTTGGGGCTACTAAAAGAAAGTTTGGAATGAACAAATAGGTACTGATATGATAAGTGTGTGTATAATTAGAATTTTTTATTGACTGATATCCCCCCCTAGTAGTAAGTCATGCCAAAGAATGCATGCACTCCCCTCACTATTGTCCTTAGCCTAATTGTCTATTAATTCAGACTCTTTGCTAAGTGTAACAAAACCACATGGCGATTTTATTTACAGTATGATGCGTTGATATATGACATAGTTAATATCTATGATAAGCTATTGTGCGATTTTGCTTAGAAATATGGGGCACGGATTACGAGAAGATCAAAGAGACTTGCATATTGGCAGAGAAATTAGGATATTATGGATTCTATTACGGAGAATCATTAGAAGAGATTGATCTAGATTGCTGGAGTGTAATATCTAATTTATCAGCCATAACTACTCGGATAAAACTAGGGCCTGTTATCACCTACCTAATTCCTCAATATAGAAACATTGCACTAGTTGCTAAGCAGGCTACGACATTACAAGATATGTCAAAAGGAAGATTGGAATTTAGGACTGGTGCTGGAGCAACACATGATTACGCAGTACAGTGGTGGTATCCATATGGAATAGATTATCCTAATAGAGCGGATCGGGTTTCATTACTTGATAAAGGTATAAAAGTTCTCAAATTG
>DAOM01000264.1 GCA_002501855.1 Candidatus Nitrosopolaris nunavutensis | reverse complement strand
TATTGCTATTGGTATTATCATGAGTTGACGGAAAAGAACCGTATTGGGGGGTCGTAACAGGGATAGGAGTTACCTTAAACGTTTTTGAAGTCGAGTATTTTTCATAACCAGGAGCAGATACGTCTGTTGTCACTTTATATTTCCCAGTTGTATCCCCGTCTTTGACTGTCCAATAATAAGAAGCTTTACCGGTATCGTCTGTAGTGCCTCCTACCTTCTTAAATGGTCCGACTGGGCTTGTAATACTTCCTACTACGGAGGCTCCTGCAACGGTATTACTGGAGTTTTTGTCAAGGACTCTAATTGTTATAGTCTGCTTATCTCCTAGGTGAAGGGAATTTTTGTCTAAATGAAGTGAAACTGATAATACTTTAAGATAATGGTTTTTGTTATTCAGAATCGCAGTAGAAGCTGATTTTGAAGAAACAGGACTGGTAGCATTTGAAGAAACAGGACTGGTAGCATTTGAAGAAACAGGAATGGTAGAATAATTGGCAGCTGTTGAGTTCGATCTCAATGTTCTTGCTACACCTGTTACATTTACACTATAGTGTGATATTACACTAGGATTACTGCTACATGAAAATTTGGCAGTTATTTTATTCTGGCCTTGTTTTACGACAGTATATGAAGGGATGAGGGTAAAGTTCCATTTTGAATAGCTGTGTCCACTAGTACCATTCTGCGAGGCATTATGATACGGATTGACGCCATTCACCTTAATTGAGACGCTGCAGCCAGAAGTTGTTGTCGTTGTTGTGTTATCTAGAGATGTTCCGGATATTCTGAGGTCTTTTCCTACGGGAACTGCTTGACCTTTAATGGGTGATGTAATTTTCACTAAGTGTGGGTTAAGCTGATTTGGCTGTGGTTGCTGCCGCTGTTGCAATGTTGGCGGATGACTAGGAGTGACAGAAGTAGTTGTACTAGTCGTATTAGTATGAATTGGAAATATTTGTGCATAGGCCACGTTATTCAGTACAGCGCAAGTGAGGAGTGCTAGAATGATGATCGTTGTTAGTCCTTGTGCAAAAGAGGAGAATGATATTGATAAATATGATTTAATCTTGACTAGAGTAATCGTTATCATAATATGAACAATACAAGCAAATAATAAAAATAATTTGAATGCAGATCGTAGTAGATTGTTTTGCTATATCACGACCTAGTTATGTTATGATGTTTCGTAGTGGTACAAGCTTCAGGCGTAAACCCTGAAAGCATGAATGCGGAATAGTGTCTATGCCTCATTTTCCTTTTCATGAATTTATTTGATGCCAAGTTCTCAATTTTGGCTAGATAGTGTCAATAGATGCAGTATCATTAATTAGGGCTTTCTCTGCGTATGCCTGCTCATTCAAATTATACTGTTTATTTAATACGATGAAAGACGCTAAAATAGTTAATAACATAGTTCACAGATTGACTAAACGGATAATGAAAAAGTTGTTGCAAATTCTACCGTTTTCATGAGCAGAAGCAACCACACTCTCGTTATTAGTTATCGTATTTACTATACTGCAAGTCCATTTCGTACGTAGCGTATGCCAATCATGTCTAGCCACTATCAACTTTTAGACAGCCTACAGACTTGTTAGCCCGCGATTACTGATGCTTCGAGAGTTGGTGGGGGTGATCATAGATACACTAGTGATGACTAGGACGGCTGTGACCTTTCACTCCCTGACTTTTAGCGATGTCAAAACTTGATTGGTTTGTTTGGACACCACTTGCAGAAGGCGAATTGATCAGTTGATTGTCATAGAATGTATTGTTGCTATTGTTTGAAGTTGCTTGTGAGTATATTCCATGTAAACAGTTCTTTATCACATTAGAGTAGAATGTATTCCCTGAAGAGCCAACAATCACGTTAATGCCATATTGTGAATTTGAAATTGTGTGATTATAGATCTTATTGTTATTGGATTGTGAGACGAGTATACCGTCAACCTCATTAGAGATAATATTATTTCTCGCTATCGAATTAGACATATTTCTGCTAAACATGATAGCTGCCTTGCCATTTCGGTAGAGTTGATTGTCCTCAATTAATATGTTGTAGCAGTTTAGCGAACAAATGATTCCCTGTGCACCGTTGTCATAAACTAAGTTGTGTCGAATTATCATATCATGGGTTCCGGTGTGTGGATCAACACCGTAATTCGCATTGTGATAAATTTGATTATTTTCAATAATGAAACCACTTACACCACTAGAATAGAAGCCAAAATAAAGATCGTGTATATTATTACCTCTTATTACACTCCGATCTGCCCCGTAGTAGTTAAGACCGCCTGAGCCAACAGCGGAAGTACTTCCGCTTTCGTATCCCAAATATGCAATTTCTGAATTTGCTATATCTGTAGCGCCTGTTGCATCATGCTCAATCTTTATAAAAGCTCTCGGAGCACCAAAATGTATTATATACCCATTTGTTGTTGCTCCTTTCGTTCCAATAGGTACTGCTTCTCTTGAGCCATTGGTTATAGCATAGTTATTAGTTGTTGGATCCCAGGAAGTTATTTTTACAGAATTAAT
>DAOM01000190.1 GCA_002501855.1 Candidatus Nitrosopolaris nunavutensis | reverse complement strand
TTAGACATATAATATTCAGCTATAGAAAAAAAGGAAAAGAAAAGTATGGGCTTGAGGTCTATTTCTTATGAGACCTTATGGCTGATACAATTACGTATGCTAATCCTACGCTCAGACCAAATGTCAACGGGATCCACACCCCAAAGCTCTCCCAGGTTGCCGGGACGATCTGCTGAAGTAGCGCGTCAAATACCATGCAATATGGTATAGACTCTTAGTATATTAGATTTTCCCAAGAGCCGCCTCACTAAATTAGGAGGATGACCGTATTACTGGGACCTGTAACCAAGGCAATCCCTGGAACTAAACGTAGATTGGGCTCAAGGTTTCGTATTTAACTTATTCTTAATATAGACCCGTCAGACACGGACTGATGAAATTATGAGGAAAAACACCCTTGTATTGATTGTTTCATTAATCTGGTAATGAGAATGATTATCTATTATCTAGAATATACAACACTCCTTATTAGTTGGCAAGAAAAGATTTCCTCAGATGACACAGCACTCATTGCATTAATCCAAGGTTGACATTCACGTGATCTTGATCTTGACTTGCGTAAAGATATGAGGACGCTAGTATATGACAAAGCAGTATAATGCGTATATATACAGGGAAAGAATTCGAATACAGATTAATCGAAAGGCCATGGTTCGTTTTTATCGTTCTATCAGAGACAGTTCCTTTTCCGAGGCAGATATAATCCTGATTGGTGTGCCGGACGAGTCAAAGTCGCTAGCGAAGCGGAAAGGAACGAATAGAGCACCGGATATCATTCGCTCGGCATCCAATGACTCGGAGTTTTTTGAAAGGGAAGAAAAAACTATCCCAGTATCACCCATGCGTGGTAGTCTCGACGATAAGCGGATCCTCGATGCAGGTAACGTCACTAGGGAACAGCTTCCCCAGATGATAGCTGACATAGTTTCAGCGAAGAAGATACCGATTATCATTGGCGGAGATCATTCTATAACAACTATAGCGTTACGCGCGATAGGGGGCGTGTTGGGTAAAATCGGTCTGCTTTATTTTGACGCACATCCTGACTTCGTTTCCTCAATGAAAAACTATTATGGTTCAGTACTTACGGATTCTGCTGCGTATATAGAATATAAAAAAAGTATGCTAATCGGAACGAGGGCCGCAGAGCCAGAGGAATTGGAGAATGCGCAGAATGCTGGATTAGAGATCGTCTCTCCACTGGATTTCGTCGAATTGGGCGTTTTGAAAATTGCAGATAAAGTGGTTGCAAAAGCGACAGGGTTTAAAAAATACGTATCTATTGATCTCGATTGCATTGACCCGGCTTTTGCTCCAGGAGTCTCTTTACCGTCAGCGGGCGGCCTATCGAGTATCGATCTCATATATCTCGTAAAGCGTGCAATAGACAGCGGCGTAATTGGACTAGATATAGTCGAGCTTTCTCCGGATTTTGATTTTAACCATACTACGGCAAATCTGGCCGCTAGAATTATCTCAGAGTGTATTGCATCAATCAAGGTGCATCGCTAACGTAACATCAAGATTGATAGCATCTGTTATTCTACTTCCTGTTGTTTGCGTTCCAGAACGGACAGGTAATCGCGAGTCTCCAGCAGTTACTCCTTGAACTGATACCGGTCATTATACCTAACGATACAACAAATTTGTCGTGAATGCGGGTGATATTAGAAGAGTCTACAGTTGCCAGCATAACGATTTTCGGGAGTATGGCGTGTGTCTTAACCCAAAGAGTCCGCAGTTCTTCACTCCTCAACGTGACTTATGCTTACCTCACCCCTCAAATATCAAGATGAATGAGGCGTTATTTTGTTCATTCAATTGGAAATCTTTCTTAACCTAACAACTCTTTTCACAAGATAGTTTGAATATTTAACGATGGCTCAGCTTTATGAAATCCACTGCTATCAGGAAGATGTTTTTCAATACGTTGTTGCTAGAACGAACAAATTCTCTGAGGAGAAGGTGAAGAAAGATGTAGAACAAATGAATAATATGTTGAGTTCCGAATTAACAAGAAAAGGCATAAGATATGTTTTTGCGGGAGTTGCAGACGATTACGGGCAGTTAGGCTCTAAACACGATAGAAAAAAGCAACAGATCAGTGACAATGGACTAGATTGTAATACAATTCCTACTGGGAAAACTTACTCAACCGAAGTTGCTTCGTCTAACTCTAGCGAATAAAGTATTTTTGTATTTTGAAAAAAAGAATGCTGTTAGACATGATGGCAGTAGTCATGCTACCAGTCTTATATAGATAAACCTGTGATTGATTTGTGAATTTTACTGTAGTGCAGCAGCCGCTAGTTATTTCTGCTGCGTTGAACCTTGAAGCCGATTCTGACCTCTGCCTGGTAATCTAACGTTTGTGTGTCAACTTTTACGGTGACCCTGCCTAGTTCGGCCCATTGTATATTTTTTATAGTCTTATCTTCTTGGATAGCATTTTTTATTGCGTAATCAGTTCCTTTTGGCGAAGTTCCTACTATGTCAATATACTTGTAAACCATTTACCAAAACAGATCGCACTCCTGGGATATGAATAATACGGAACAGTCAGTCCTACCGAGCGCCGCCATTAATCATTTTAATGGTTTTAGCGAGATTAAGTTGCATTAAACAATAACTTCAACTAAGACATAAGCGGCTGCGGTCTAGGATGTTTAATTAGATTTTCAAGAAATGAGATCAGCGATCTGCTCATATCGCATGGATATGAATGGGCAATGATTTGACCGGCCATTCTGGTATCATATACGCAACCCGTCACCTACATCGAGCAGATGTCAGAACAACAGCCATAATCACTTACCAAATTAATCTACGAATGAGTGGCACTCGGCGCGGTCATCATCCTTCTTAATTCTATCGCTAGACAATACCGTTTAAGGTGGGTAGTTATATCCAAGTCGCCGCGTATAGGATAATAAAATACTGATTGCAGCTTGTTATGACATGCAACTTGTTATTGCTTCTAAACAGTTGAGCGAATTATTGTATGATCAAGGACAGAAAAGGAATTTGCTCTTGATTGATACTAGGCCATTTTCCGATTATATTAAAGGACACATTCCAGGCGCGGTAAACATGGACTTGATGCAGTTTCATTGGATTGATAGCTCTGAACAAGGAATCAAGCAGTTTAATAATCATATGAGGCTGCTACTCTCAAATATCGGAGTAACGAAAGAGAAGATTGCGGTATTTTATGATGATATTTCTGGTCCTTCCTCAGCTAGAGGAGTTTGGCTACTGCTTTATTTCTCGCATAAAAGAGTAGCCCTCCTCGACGGTGGATATCAAGGATGGAAAAATAAGGGAAACAGAATAGAGACGAGGACCAATCCTTTTACTCATTCTAATTTTGACTGCCGAGCTAATCCGAAAATCCTTGCCGACCTGAGGCGGGTGAGATCTGCGATAAAGAACACAAAGTCAGTCACACTCATCGATACGCGTTCAAAATTTGAATATGAGGGCTCTGTTGTACGTGCAGCTAGCGCAGGGCACATACCTTCAGCGATTAACATAGATTGGAAAAAGAACGTTGACGATAACGGATTTTTCAAAGATCCGGAGAAGTTACGACGTATATATTCAGGTATTAACAAAAATGCCGAAATCCTTACATACTGTCAGGGTGGATATAGAGCTGCTAATACATTTATAGCGCTAAAAGTGCTCGGCTATGAAAGCGTCAAAATGTATTTAGGATCGTGGGGAGAATGGGGCAATAGAATGGACCTCCCTATTAGAAGGTTAAGTCGATAGATGATACGCATATGTTTAGTCAGGGGGTGGCGGCACTCCCACAAACGACAAACATAATAGGTAACTCAAAGTTGTTTTATTAAGTTTGAACTATATAAGTATGGGAGCAAAAGGAGACGAGCATCTGCATCATCCGGTTTGTCAAGTATGCCGCTAAGAGGTCAAGAACTAACAGATGATAGCCCTATAGAATAGGTATATAGAAGCAGCAACGCATAAAAAACCCGCATAATTCTTGTTAATATCTGTCTGATAATAGATGGTCGATTTTTTTTGTTTTCATCAGTCTTGGTATTCCCTGCAGAATCGATATCGTCTCAAAAGTGAAGGTCTGAATAGAATTTCTTAGCCAATGTCAGATATGAGTCACATTTAATCACGCCACGCCACTGCTCAGTCAAATGCTCTGAACGCCAACTTACCCTGCTACAATCTCCGCTCGATATTCGTGACTTGTAGGGCATTGGTCAAGTAGCCGTACGTGGCGCTAGATCCATTGGTTGTTATTGCCATCGTAGTACAACCATTCAAAAGTATAAAAGTAAGTCTTTTTGACGTTACTTCGTCAGAATGAAGCAGTTCTTTCAACAATTTTGTAACGACGTTATTAGTTTAGATCCATCAATTCGCTTCGTGGGAGTTGCTGATGAACATGGACTTTTGCTTTCGATGTCTGAGCGCAAAGATCTGAAGCCATTATTAAACTTGGAGGAAACACAGCAATATGCAATAACTGCGGCGACACGCCAATATACTAGAATAAGATGGCAGACTCTGTTGGGCAAAATAGATTACACATGCTCGCATTATGATAAGTTACTTCGAGCCACGATCCCTCTAACAGATAAAAATAACCGTCTTGCCTATGTAATTATGTTTACATTCGACGTTGAGACAGCTAATTTTCATGAGATTATAATGAATAAAATAATACCACTCATTAATCGAAATTCAAAACACTTTGTTCAGCCGTAATGACTTATTAATTAAATAAAATATAGAATAAATAAATCGAATTCGTAGTTGTGTTAGATATTCGAGCAACCGAATGTATTCTCGGTAGCGATAAATGCTACTGTCCATTTTAGGTCAGGCAAATGCTACTGAAAAGGATAGATATGTGTTTATGACGTCCAACGGTTCTGCTACAACTGCATATTGCGCCGGTGTAGCCCCCCCGTTGGGCAGGCGGGAGCCCTACTTTAGGCCTTCTAGATATCCATCCTGCTCCAGCTTCTCTGCGTGTGCGGCAATATATCGCCATACAATATCGGCCTTCTCCGCTTGAAAGTCCCACGGAGCAATTAATACTAAGTCATTATCTCGAATCCACATTCTACGTTTAATTTTCCCTCGAATACGGCAAGTTCTAACCTTGCCATCTGTGCATCTTACAATAATATTGTCCCCCCCAACAAGCTTGATAACCCGACCAAGCAACTCGCCTTGCTGTGGCTTAACCAATTCTTTGAGATGAGATTCACTCAATACTTTCCTTTTGCCTAAGTCGAAAACCCCACAATCTATCGATTCAACGAAGTTAAAAATCTATATGCTAGTGCGAGCTATTATGATAGATTCTCCGCTTAGGGGAGGGGCCTTCGGCAGCTTGTAGGAAAAAAAGAACTCCATTTATTTTGGAAAACCTCTGGATTCTTGGTCGATAGAGTAAATCTGCTACACACACCTGGTTTCACGAATAAGCTGGTAATTGCTTACGAAGGAAATTAGCTAAAGAGGTATCTGATGAGTGTCTGATAATCCGTAGCAAGACTAAAATTACTCTTTTGTAAAGGTTTTTCGTATTTTTGCGATGAACGACGAATTATCTGAATGTTGTAAGAAAAGCACTCATTTAGACTGTAGTGATTGTGCTTGCAAGTGTCACATCCCAGGCACGATGGAATACATGTCTCGAAATATTGCTAGGCTCGAAAAAGAACGACCGGGAGTGGGGGACTCACTACCGGGTTTTTAATATTTTTATCAGCCCTCCTAGATTTTTAGCGCATGTTTTATTTTCAAAGAATCCTATTTGGTGTGTAGCCAACTCTGTAGACCATTCAAGCTTAACTTCGTAAGTTCATTCGCCGAAGAGTGTTATTATATACGCACAGTAACTCGGCCGACAGCGCAAAGTACAGACGAAGGTAGTATGGAATATTCGCATCACTGCTGAACCATGACAAAGATGTTCTAAAGAAATTCGACCTTGACAATTTGGAACTGATGTGAGTTAGTTTCTTAGGAAAGCTTAGGATGACAACAACCTATAAGTATTTACTAATAGATTTACACTTTCAACTCAATGCGGATTCCTGGCATATCACACTTGGTAGAAGGAGGTGGTCTTCCTAACAGCGTGTTACTTCTAATCGGTCCTGTGGGGGCGGGTAAGACCATGTACTGTCGACAATTCTTTATTGACGGTTTAGATAAAGGGGATCATTGCATCTATATTAGCTCAACTTTATCAGAAAATCAATACAAAAGTCTATTCGCCAGCAGAAAAGATCTGCCTGAACATTCCGTATTTATAAACCCATACCTAATCGAGGGGCAAGACAACGAGAAATTAGGCCTAGCATTAGAAGAGATCAATGATATTACAGAGAGTATAATGACCAACGGCAAAACGACAACAAATGGTATGAATAATTCTGATGCAGTCAGTACCAATAACGACACCAACAGAGCAATTCTCTTGATTATTGATTCCTTGACACATTTATTTGCGATTTTCGGAGAAAGTTCTGTAATAACTTTCGTGACCCAACTTTATTTCCTTTTGAAGAAGATTGAAGGACAGGCCATCTTTACCTTGACGACGCCTTCTACAAACGAGTATGTAATCTTAAGTTCCATAGTAGACGGGATTCTTGAGATGAAGCTTGAAGGAGATAATGTATTGACTAGGAATATCAGGATGCTTTCCATAAAAGGGCTACATCATAACCCTTCGTGGATCGATTTCACGATTAGCAATGATGGAAGCCTGATTTTCGCCGATCGATCTGCTTCGTTGCATTGTTATTTGTGCCAAAAACCTATTTTGGATGTCCCTATAATGCATGCCGGCTTTCCTTTTCATGATTATCATGTGGAAACATACAAGAAGCTTGCAGGAGTCTACGGTTTGAATATATCTGAGATGGGGATATCATCAGAAGTCGTTGATGCAAATTTTTTCTATATAGATATAGTGGGGTTGTCTAATCCCTTATTATCTGTAACTAAACAGCGAGAAAAAATCGAGAACCTATTTGGTATAGTCAAATCTTGTGACGCTTTTAAATCAGACGATATGAAAATCCATTTGCCCACAGGCGACGGCATGGTGATTGGATTTCTTTTAAATCCACAACTTCCATTAGAACTTGGGACACAGCTTCATCGAAAGCTTCGGCTCTATAACAGGAGCAAAGAATCACCGGATGATTTCATTGGTGTTAGGATAGGCTTGAGTTCAGGTCCCGTGTTTGCGGTGAATGATATTAAGAACAATCAAAACTTTTGGGGACCCGGCATAATATTAGCTCGTCGAGTTATGGAGATGGGCGATAATTGGCACATATTGATAGCGGATGTATTAGCGGAGAAATTGATACCATTGAGAGGTGAGTATAAAAAGATCATAAAATCTATCGGTTCTTATAATATTAAACATGGGCAAGAAATAAGGTTGTACTCCGCATATTCGAATGAATTTGGAAATCCGGAACCACCTCCCAAGAGAGATCTAGTCGCAATATGACGAGGCAGGTTTTGGCCATTATTTGATTCTACCCTCAAATCTACGTATCCATCTCGTGCTAGTGGCTCTTCAAGCCTATCTCTGCGGATGCAATTCTTGCAAGATGTAAGAAGTGTAATGACGAACAGATGGCATAAGCATGTCATAACTACGATAATTCCTCCATGTAAATTATCCTAATACATAACTATACCGGGTCAAACTAGTAAGCCTGTCTCTTATACACATCT
>DAOM01000290.1:439-15603 GCA_002501855.1 Candidatus Nitrosopolaris nunavutensis | reverse complement strand
CCCTTATTACCATGTTTCGCCAATTCATCAAATACGTTTTTTCTTGCCTGAGTGTCTATCGTGCTCAAAAATTTCATTTTGATTTGGCTTATTTGGTCCTCTTCTGACAATTTCCTGTACTTCTCGTATGCCCCTGCTGATTGGGTGATTAATATACCATCTGGTGAATTCTTCTATTTCCTTATTCTGTAGGTTGAGAGTGAGCTCCATAACGCCGAGCTCATTCTTCATATGCTGTTCTACGATTTGTTTTAATTCATTTAGAGTAAGCACGCTACATCAAAAATGATGTCCTCAGCTTTATCTCTTCTAAATGGTTACTTTCGCGGGTTGATCGTCCACTGCAGTAACGATTGCAATTAGTGAAATCAAGATAATCGAAAACTTGCTACCACTTACTGCGCTAGGTATAGAGAGCAATATTCCGGCCGCAATGTCATAGAATCAATGGAATAAATACATTTATGTCGCCGGACGAAATATGCTTACAACACGTCTTGAATGTGATACGTTGCTCTAGATACAGCATCACAGGAGCTAAATATTTCCCTCAGATATCTTAGCCGATTTCACTTAGAAGAGTTGAAGTCGTACTAGTATTAGTAGTAGTACTAGTATATGCACTGTATAAGTCGCTTTATAGTTTTTTTGCCTCAATAAACCATGATTTCACGCTCAATTATAGAGCTAATCTCGATAAAATCAATAAAAAAGTGTAGCCCAATTTTTATATCCTGTAACCTAAATCGACCAAGAGTTATCCCATAGAAGCAATAATATGATACACTACTATCATGATTGCAGTGGAATATGATAATGTAAATTTTCTCTATTTCCAAATGAAGAGCTACTTACCAAACAGAGGTTTCGCAGATAGCTGTTGGTTTATTTGCTTGGCTGATTTTTTCTTATTGCGCTGAGGCGAGCTATAAGTACTCGCACATCTATGTCTTTACACACAATTATAATTCAGTTGCCTCTTCGGTAAACTTTCTCTAATCCACAAACAAACTCTGTTTCTGATTTTACCAAGTTTTTCTATTTCAACTTCGACTACATCATTATGTTTCAGATATTTCCAACTATGTGTAGACAAAGACAATGCCGTGCCACTTGGGGTGCCTGTCGATATTATATCTCCAGCCTCAAGTGTCATCACCTTGCTTAGGCTATGTATTATTTCATCTACCTTTAGCACAAGATTTTTGGTAGATGAATCCTGTCTGACTTCTCCATTTACTTTTGTTGTTATACGAAGATTGCAAGGATCGGGAATCTCGTCACTGGTAGTTAGCCACGGTCCACATGGCCCAAACGTATCAAAGCCTTTTGCTCTAGTGTACTGCTTATCAATAAATTGAACATCACGTGCGGAAACATCATTTAGTACAAAATACCCTGCAACATAGGTTGGTGCATCATGCCTACTGACTTTACTACATTTCTTGCCTATGATGAAGGCCAACTCTCCCTCATAATCTAGCTGCTTCACAAATCTTGGACAGACTATGTCATCCATTGGTCCGATAAGGCTTGTTCGTGGTTTAATGTAAATAACAGGTTCTTTAGGAGGCGTTTCACCGAAACGTATCCAAGTAGATTGATCTGTATAATTGAAAGCCAAGCATATTATCTTGAATGATTTTAATATTGGTGGAAGAACTTTGAATTCGTCTAAGTCATGAATAAATGATAACTTGCTCAGATGATCTTTTATCTTATGAAGATATTCACCAAACAGAAATTCCTCTAAGTCAGATGGTACAGCTAATCGGAGCTGTCTTACAATTTCGTCCCTCGTGATAGTCTTCCCTTCTTCATTGATGATCGTAAATGTTTCATGATCACGGTTTAGAATTCTTGCTACCCTCACTGGAAAGGATCTCGATGTAGTAATATGACTACTACCCGGTATTAAGGTAATAATTATAAGAAAAATATTAAGGCTCTCTAGTCCTGTCGAGTAATAGTTTCAAGATTCAAGATAGTCGTGTGGAAACCTCATAAAGACTGCTCGGTTATTTTTATTCTATAACCTATATTTCCGACCAAAAGCGTACAGAGCCTGCTTGAACGCTTCAAGTGGAGGTCTCACTACTCCTGCCCCTATCATACCAATCCCGGCTTGCTTATGAGCCATTGCGGTATCTATAACTGGCAAAATCCCTGTCTTTACCACTTTTCTGATATCGATTCCGGTTGCCGTACCTTGAAAATCAAGTATCGGAATTGAAAAAGTGTCATTCAGAGTCATTGTTATTTCACGCATTTGTTTAGTGTATTTGATAGCATCCTCGGCGGACCCTCCTATAAGCGACAAAATTGCAGGCGAGTTGGCTAATGCAAAAGCGCCAATTCCTGCAGTTTCAGTGATAGCACTGTCTCCGATGTCAGGATTTGCGTCTCCATGTTTATAGCCTGGGAAGTATCTTCCCTCGATCATCTGAGCAGGTCCTATGAACCACTCATTTCCTAGGCCGCTGACTTTTATGCCAAAGTCGGTTCCATTTCTTGCCATCGCTATAACAAGAGTACTATACTCGATATCACGTGCGGCATTCATTATGGTTTTGCAAGCAGCCATGCTCATGCAAAGGAAAAAGATATCATTTGTCGAGAAAAATTTTGTGACCTTGACTAGTTCTTCTCTGTCTAATACTTCTATTAGATAAGGCGTAATTATACTTGCAAACAAAGCGGTACCAGCGACAGGCCTATTATGTAATTCATCACCCATATGAAGTGCTCTAGCCATTAACGATTTGAGGTCTATTCCCTTACTGTACCGTATTGCCTTTCCAAGTGCCGGACCTAACGTTTTGGCCCAAAATTTTAGAATTTGAACGGCATCTTCGTCGAAAACTCCAAACTGGACTTTCTGTTCTACAAGGCGGCCGAAACACGTATTCCCAAATTTTTCATTCTTTACTACCAAGACGGGCATTGAAGGAGAAATGACGCCAGCCATAGGTCCGACGGCATCATGGTCATGATTTGGGGAAAACTCAATCTGCCCACTTTCTATCAATTTAACAGCTTCATCCCAACTTTCAACTAACTGTTCAAAGATCATCGTAGCGACTATAGCACCTCTCAACGGACCACTCATTCTTTTCCACTCGATTGGCGGACCAGCATGGAATATTGAATTCTTTTTCATACCTGAAAGAACTTCTATTGCTGGTTTTATGTCAACAAGGATAGGTCTGGATCTGAGAACTCTTTCTACTGCTTGTCTGTTTGCATCTTCGATCCTGTTTTTTATTTGCTCACTCATTTTCTTTTTCACTTGTCATTAGAGTTTCATCATCTAGACGGGTTGATACGAAAATCAAGTCTCGAGACCTTGATCCTATCGTTGAGTTAAAAATTTAAGTTTAACTTATTTAAAGTTTGTAAAATTACATATATAAGAAAATTTTAAAATAAAATAAGATTTGATTGTTCACATCTTTTACCAAATATACATATAATGATCGCCTAAAGCGTGACAATAATAAGTATGACAATAATAAGCATAATAATAATGCTGAATTTCGTTTAGAACATCTAAGCAGTTTCCGCTCTTAGATAGCAAACATGCTACTCAAAAGGTCTATTCGGTTTCATATCCGTAATATGAATAAACAAAGCATACGCTGCGTATAGTATATTGTGTGACGGAAAAAATTTAATCAATCAGGGTACAGCTAAGAGAAGAATCTTTCTATAAGATTTGTTTCAAATGTGTCATCGATAACTGTATACAATGCAACTGTCATTCCAGTTGCTATATCAATGCCTGATGTATGTCCTCTACGGCTGATCTTAACTATAGATGATATGTACTGGTTTAAATCTCCGGCAGCTATAGAGTTAATCATGGCCTGGATTTCTTCATCACATAAATTTCTCTTACTATAATCTATCAGCTTCGAGCTCATCCAGGATGTAAGAGGTGCAAATTTCTCGCTCGGGAAATTCATAGTGTTAAAGTTTAAAGATCTCGAAATCCAGTTAAAGACTCCCAAGTACCCTGCAACGAAGTCATCTCCAGAAGGAGTATATCCTGGACCTTTTCCACATAGATCCAGTAATGCTTGAGACATCATAGCATAGGCAGTAGCGGTAAATGCATTGCTATAACCACATCGATAACTATGTACATTCTTGAGGAATTTTGATAATAAACCCTTAGTTGTAAGATCAGGGCTCAGAAGACACCCTTTCCTGGAATATGTTTTTAGAATCTTAAAAATTTCATCAGATTTGCTCATAAATTCTGATAGATGGTTTGCACTCGGAAGCCTATCTAAAGCACTTTGGAAAACTCTACATTTACCTAGCCGAAAAATTACATTCCCAATTGACATCTCATTCTTTTGGATTTTTACTTCAGTCCCAAAATCTATAATGCCTCTAAACCCTTGTATTCCACCTCCTCGTTCTTTTTCTTTGAAGATGGGCAGGACATTCATGTTTATTGGGGAACGGACTTTACTAATAGTAACAACCAAGAGATCATCATTGTTTGTCTTCACATTCAGTGTAGTATCGAAAACGCTGATCACATCACCGTACAAACCACATCGTTCTGAAAGTATTCGTCTAGCGTGTAAATTCCCCACCCATTGGCAATTAAATACGTATTTACCGATTTCTTTGTGGCTGAAATGCTGGTTCTGGTTTTGATTCCGGTTTGATACTCGATTTTGATGCATGTGAGTATTATATTTTTTATTTCTTACAAGATTTTTGAGAGTATTTCTTCCGATTCCTTGTCCAGTTTCTGGCTGGGTTTCCAATCAACCTGAACTACCTTGACATCTTGGAGCTTCAATGCATTGTAGAAAATGTCGATACCCAAATTAACAACTTTTAATTCTGTGTCCAACAAATTTCTTTTTTTACTTGCCTCTTTAGTTATAATGGATTCACCTGTCCCCCTCTTCTTGCCCCACTTCCATCTCCTGTCAAATACTTTGAATAGACTTTATCCAGGTCTATATTCCCTCTCAGAGCTACGGTTGCGGATGCAATAGCCGCTAGAGCATTAGTGGGCATGATTAGTGCACCCGTGTCTTTCAATCTTTGAATACTTTGTTCGTATCCTTGTGGATCTTGAGCTGTTCCACACACGTGGGTTACGATAGCTAGATACCTGCCGCCCTTCTCAGCTATTTTTTTGGCTTCACTCACCTGGCTGAGAATTGCTCCAATTGGATCCGGATGAGAGCCGAAACCTAATACATAATCAAGGAGTAGTACTGCTACACCGGGATCTGCTGCCTCTTCGATTAGTCTTATTTTTCTTATGGTTGGGTCAATCATGGGATGTGCTCGTCCCTTGGTAAATTCCTCTTCACCGAGATCCACAATAGAGTGATCGAGACTCTTAAATGGGTCATGCAACAGCATTGCGCCTGCAATCGGTGCGTTTGAGTAGACATCACCACGACCACCTATGATTCCAGTCAATACAACCTGGGTTTCATATGCAAAGGTACCGCCTGTGTAAAGAGCTCTGATGTATTTCTGATCCTTCTGCAGTTTCTCCCACTCTTTTTGGACTATACCATACAAAATTTTTGGCGGGATGATGAGTTCCTTTAATGCTGTCTTGAATTGTTTATCTCCTATCTGTTTTGCGATAGCCAGAGCCGAAGATGCTAAAGTATTAGCCTGAATGACTCTTCCGTTTTGAGTTGGGCTTACTATTTCTGCGGACCCTGACCCTCCAATAAAGCAAATTACGTACTTTTTTCTTGTGCCAGAACCTACAACGTAATCAATGAATTTCTTCTCGACCGAAGCTGAGGGAGGCTTTGAGATTATACCTATTACTTTGATTTCGTCGTCGTCGCATTTATCCAGTATTCTTATGGATTCTAACATCATGATACCTCCTATCTCAGCCTTGGGGTCGTTTCCACCTACTCCAAGAGCATGCTTAATGCCAACCTCGCAATGATCTAGTAGAATACAAACCTCCTGTAATCCGGTTCCTGCCGCAGCAACTATACCAACCGGGCCGATTTTGACCGCGTTAGAAAATCCTATCCCCTTGCCGTTAATTATAGACGTACCAGCTCCCGGGCCTAGAATCAAGATACCATTCTCTCTAGCATATTTCTTTATTTCCAATTCATCTTCTATCGGGACATGATCACTGAATAGCTGCTGGTGTATTCCAGCATCAATCAATTTGAAGCAGATATCCTTCACATATTCACCAGGGATAGAGATCAGGGCCAGGTTTGCATCAGGCATAAATGCTACGGCTGAATCTAAATCTTGGAATCTGTCAGCCAGGCCAGCAGTAGTATTGATAGTACCGATACTCCCTCCGGCGCTCTCCTTGTCACCATGCTGCTTGCCTTCCAGCAATGCCTCCGCTTTCGATAAAATTAAATCTAAAGATTTTTTGTCACGTGCTATAATAGCTATAATTACATCAGTATCCTTAGCTTGGCTAACTTTAGGAAGATTGAAACCCAATCTGTTAAGAATTTCTTTGTTTGTCTTAGTTCCCATTACTATAGCTGCGTCTAGTATTCCATCATTTTGTTTTATATCATCAGATATTTTTAGGAGCTGAAGAGAGTCTTTGTAGTAATTCTCTTTAATTAAGACATCAAAGAGACTCGGGAATGACATATATATTGAATGCACAACCTCATTCGGCAATTATCAAATGCATTAAAGCGTATTTAACCTTAAGTATGGGAATATTTGAAAAACCGCATATATCTTTAGTTACGTTTTTTATGATATATTCTAACTGGCAAGCATATTTCTACAAAACTATAATATCAAGAGCGCAATTTAAGACGCTATGACCATCATAGGAAAGGAGAAAGCTATTACATGCCTAGGAATCGTAGCGGCAGTAGCAGTGGTCTTGACACTAGCAGCAGGAGCTGGTCATCCTATTCAACCTTATTACTCATATGCACAGCCAGCAACCCCATTTAAAGTAGTTTTTGTAACCGATGCGAAGTTTAATGACGGAGGGTGGGGAGCCGTCGGATTCAATGCCACACAAGCAATGAAAAGTAAATACGGTGTTGGCCTTACGTCAGCAGATAGTATTGCAATTCCAGATATTGGGTCTACGCTAACGGGTTATGCCGACGCAGGCGCTAACCTGATAATTGCCCAAGGATTTCAATGGGGAGATCCTGTTGTGAAGGTGGCGCCGACGTATCCAGATATTAAATTTGTGGTCATGACTGGCCTTGTTAACGCATCAAATGTAGCTTCAATTTTCCCCATGCAGCAACAGGGGTCGTTTCTGCTAGGAGCACTTGCGGCGATGATGTCTAAAACTGGGACAATTGGTTTTGTGGGTGGAGAAACATATCCGAACATTATCAATATTGCCGAAGGATATAAGCAAGGCGCGAAGTTCATCAATCCGAACATGAAGGTAATTAGTACATACTTGCATGACTTTAATAATCCTGCTAAAGGAAGAGAAGCCGCATTAGCACAAATTAATTCTGGCGCCGATTTTTTGCTTCACGTAGCAGATACATCTGGTCATGGTGTTATTGAGGCGGCTGCAGGGAAAGGTGTATATGCATTTGGAGCGGTCGCTGACCAGAACAAATTGGCACCAAACACAGTCCTTACCTCTTTCGTCATAGATATGGATAAGGCATACGACCAGGCGTATAAAAGCGTTAAAGACGGTACCTTTGTTGGCAAACTGACTAAACCTGGAATTGAAACAGGTAAAGGAGGTCCAGGAGATGGCATTGTGTATTTAGCGCCGTTCCACAGTCTAGACACTAAAGTACCTGCAAATGTAAAGGCTAAGCTAGCCCAGTTAACCCAAGACGTAATTTCTGGCAAGATTCAAGTACCGGAGAGAACCACTCCTACCGCTTAATTTTTTTGGCGCCGGCGGTTTGGCTAAAAATGAACGTATTAAAAAAAAGCTTCAGCGGATTTTTTTTGGGGGACTGTCTAGTTTTGGGGACTGTCTAGTCTAGCAATAACATGGCATTTTCAAAAACATACAACAAAAAGGCTCTGCTGATGTGACCACTAACACTGACGCTCTTAAACTAGGAAAACAGAGGTATGATATCAAAGACGGGGAACCACTCGTCCAAATGAAATCAATAACCTGCAGGTTCGGTAATTTGATAGCAAATCAAAATGTCGATTTTGATCTGGCTAGAGGAGAGATACATGCTTTGCTTGGGGAAAATGGAGCTGGTAAAACAACATTGATGAGCATACTGTATGGATTATATCGGCCGGAGACTGGGGAGATATATGTTAGGGGAGAACGTGCTAACATCAAGTCGCCCTTGGACGCAATGAACCATGGCATTGCTATGGTTCATCAACATTTCTTGTTGACCCCTCCTCACACGGTTACGGAGAATATAATTGTCGGATTAAAATCTAGGAAAAGAATTTTCTTAGATACATCTAACGCAGAAAAGAAGATTGTGGAATTATCAAAAAAATACGGTCTCAAGGTAGATCCCAGTGCTATCGTGGGTAATCTTTCCGTAGGTGAACAGCAGCGTGTAGAGATAATAAAGGCCCTTTATAGGGACATTGACATACTAATTCTTGACGAACCAACTTCAATGCTTACTCCACAAGAAGAAGAATCACTATTTGCCGCGCTCCAGTCAATGGTAGATCAAGGGTTATCCATAATTTTTATAACTCATAAATTGCGTGAGGTCATGGCGGTAAGTAGCAGGGTCACAGTCCTAAAAAACGGCATACTAATGGGAACTGTCAAAACTTCTGATACCAACGAATCAGACTTAGCACGAATGATGGTGGGACGATCCGTTGTTCAACAAATCAGTGGACAACGGGGAGGAGGAGGAACAGAATCAGAAGTAGTCGCGGCACAAGCAAAAAAAAGTCAAGCGGTACTTGAGATAAAAAATGTTCGTGCCCTTAATAATTCCAAAATACTATTTCTTAAGGATCTTTCTTTAGAATTGCGAAAAGGCGAGATCTTAGGGATAGCTGGTGTTGATGGCAACGGTCAAAGCGAGCTTGCTGAAGTTATAGCGGGTCTAAGAAAGATACAAGGGGGGCAAATTATTATGGATGGGAGAGCTACCACAAATCTGTCTCCCAGGGAAATCAGGGAATGGGGTTTGGCGTACATACCCGAAGACCGTCTGAACACAGGACTAATTTTGGAGTACACTATCGCTCAAAATCTAATTCTTGACAGGTGGTACAAGGCACCATATTCAGGGAAATTGTTCTTGAACGAGCAGGAAATGAGAAAGTTCGCAGAAAAAGTGATTGCAGATTTCGACGTACGTACAACAGGATTAGAGGCCCAAGTTAGATCCATGTCGGGTGGCAATCTACAAAAAGTTGTTTTAGGCAGGGAGCTTTCTCGCAATCCCAAAGTGCTGATCGCACACAATCCTACTAGAGGACTAGATATTGGTGCAACAGAATACATTCACAAACAGCTGATAAAGCAGAGAGACTCCGGAGTTGGAGTCTTATTGTTATCGCTGGATTTAGACGAGGTGATGTCGATTAGTGACAGAATAGCAGTAATCTATGAAGGAAAAATCATGGCGGTTACTGATAAAGAAAATGCGGATGTCCACACTATCGGGCTTTTGATGGGGGGAAATGTGGGCAAAACTGGTTTTCAAAAAACTTCTGGTATCGTCGAAAAAAAATGAAAGTCATCACACTTCAGCGGAGGTCAATTAACTTTAAATCGTCTATACCTTTCCTTTCCGCTGGTCTTGCCTTTGTCGTAGGTGCGATTATACTTTATGCGGCCGGAGTAGACCCGATTAATGCGTATCAAATCATGCTGAAGGGAGCATTTGGAAGCATACGTGGAATAGGTGATACTCTGGTAAAAACCACCTCATTGCTTCTAGTGGGACTGGCAGTGGCAGTGGCGTTTAAGTGCAGAATTTGGAACATTGGTGCAGAAGGACAGTTGTACATGGGTGCACTTGGCGCAGCTCTGATCGGTATCACAGCAATCGGAGCAATACCAGGCTTGGCATTAATAGCTGTGATCGCTGTTGGATTTGCATTTGGAGGTTCCTTTGGTTTGATACCAGCAGCACTTAAGGTCAAATTTGGAGTTAACGAGATAATCGTTACTGTGCTGCTCAATTTTGTTGTCCTTCTTTTCATTTCGTATTTACTGCATGGACCAATAAAAGCGCCTGGCTTCAATCCATACACCCCTGAGATTTTCCCTGCATCGCAGCTGCCCATTATATTACCTCATACTCATCTACATGCAGGGATCATTATAGCAGCCTTAGCTGCGATTGCAGTCTATATCCTTTTATGGAAAACTAAAATCGGCTTTGAGATCAGGAGCGTTGGAGCAAACATCAAAGCGGCGCGATACGCAGGTATGAATGTGGCCAAGAGTGCTTTTGTAGTAATGGGAGTTAGCGGCGGACTTGCTGGAGTTGCAGGTGCAATCCTAGTGTCCGGCGTTCAACTACAGTTGTTAGAGGGGATTTCTCCCGGATATGGTTTCATAGGAGTGATCATAGCATTGCTTGGCAGACAGCATCCTGTTGGTGTTGCAGTAGTAGCATTTTTCTTTGCTGCCCTCATGTCAGGATCTCAGGTGATGTATAGGACGTTGGGGATACCTAGTGCATTTGCTGATACACTACAAGCGCTGGTACTTATCTTCGTGCTTATAGGGGAGTTATTCACGCGCTGGAAAATCAAAACGAAAATAATCAAAGAGAGCGGGAGTAGTGCAATTCCTGTGAAATGATAGAAACTGCTGTATTTGCGATGGGTATTGTCGCGTCAGGTGTACGTTTGAGCATACCCATTCTTTTTGCAGCTCTCGGAGAGCAGATCGCTGAGCGCTCCGGTGTGCTGAACTTAGGCGTAGAAGGAATGATGCTGATGGGTGCCTTTACTGGTTTCATTGGAACGTACTTTACTGGAAATATATTTATTGGATTAGCACTGGCAATAAGTGGCCCTGCATTAATGGCCGCTTTGATGGCTTTTATGAGTGTCAGCCTACGAACCAATCAACTCGTAGCGGGACTGGCTATCTGGCTTTTGGGCGTTGGACTTACATCACTTTTATACAGATTGATATTCGGAGTAGTAACAATAGCTCCCAAGATAAGGGAGATACCTCCAATTGATATCCCCATTCTAAGCCATATTCCAGTGCTCGGTCCTATTCTTTTCCAGTACGATCCTTTGGTCTATCTGGCATTCTTGTTGGTTCCACTGAGTCAAATTTTTATTTTCAAAACCAACCTCGGTTTGAAGATAAGGACTGTTGGAGAAAATCCTAAACAGGCAGATGCATTGGGTGTAGACGTATACAGGATACGCTATCTCGCAGTCATCATTGGAGGAGCGCTGGCTGGAATAGGAGGCTCGTATTTGGCCCTAGTAACCACTGGGAATTTCCTTGAGAACATCACTGCCGGACAAGGTTGGATTGCGCTTGCTGTAGTAATATTTGGTCGGTGGAAACCATTCTGGATAGTATGCGGAGCCCTAATTTTTGGAATGGTAGACGCATTCCAGTTAGGACTGCAAGCTATAGGAACGGCCGTACCCTCAGAATTCCTATTAATGCTGCCATATCTTTTGCCTATAGCCATCATGGCAGGACTGTACAAGCGAAGCGCCGCGCCTGCTGCGCTGGCTATATCATACCAAAGAGGAGAGAGATAATAATAGCACTCTCGTGTTTGGTTTAGACTTTGTAACTTGGTGTCGCTGCTAAGTTGCTTCAATAATAATAATTATTTTTAGTTAGTCTCTCTTCAAAACAACGACACAGAGGTTTTCTGAGAATCTTCTCTTGAACCGACTTGTTTAGGCGCGGTCGTTTCTCACGTTTGACTAAGGTTGTTATATTAAAAAAACGGGTCGTTGATTCCGCTCAAGTTGTTTTCGTTTTATCATTAAAAAAAGCAGATCTAACGCCTTGAACAAATTTATTGCAATCTGACACCCATCCAAATACTCCTCCCTGCATTTTAATTTGCTTTATGGCAGCCTGATAGTTATCATAATCAGTAGCGCCTGTACCGTCTTTGAGCATAGTGCACCAGTACCCATTATCGTTTGCCTCTCTCATTATCGTATGAACGCATACATCCGTCGTAATTCCAGTAATTACTAAGTGCGTTATGCCTAAATTCCTCAAAATTAACGGTAAATTACTCTGACCAAATGCGCCTTTACCGGATTTATCAACTACATATTCTCCCTCAACTGGATATAGATCATCGATTATGTCCCAATTCTCTTCGCCTCTTACTAGCAACCGTCCTAGTCCACCCTTCGGAATGTCACCAATTCCGACACCGTTCCCGATAAGTTTACTCCTCAGGAGTTTATTGTACGGTGCGTCTGAAAGGTCAGGTAGATGTCCTTCCCTCGTATGAATTACTTTAATATCAGTTCCATTCCGTATAGTCTCCAGTACATATCGGACTGTCTTGATAGGTGCCGAAGTTAAACCAAGATCGTAGCCCATAATATCTACATAGCCCTTTGGACCGCAAAAATCAACTTGCATATCGATGCTCATGAATGCTGTCCTGGCGGAATCAAATTCGAGATAAGCCTTATCACCAAAACGCGGGCAGTCCTCAACTTGTACTTTGAAGAGTTTGCCCTTTGGGGGACCATATAGCCAAGTTGGAAACGCGAAAGTATGTGTTTTTTTGAATTCTTCGTAATCCTTCTCTACTTTATTTAGTATCTCGTCTCTTGTTGCAGAAATAAAGTCTTTATTGGGCGTTGCAGACTGAACATCTTTTATGCGATTCATTGCTTATTATTATGCTCCTGTAGGTGATGTATTGAACCAGTATGATGCCAAAAACTGGGTTTGTAGAGCGGGCTTAGTTTCAGTTGTTCTGGAACTAGTCTCCCAGTATATCCTTCTATTACCTCAACCATTTGCAAAATTAAGATGATTATAGCTAGATATAAATAAGCGTGTTAAAAATTCGTTGTATTAATATGATTAGTCAATTTGACAATTTTCATTTATGCGCTTTTCTGATTTTTATGATACATTAATCCAAGGCTTGAACAAAAGACTTCATAAATGGTTGGTATTTTAATTGATGATGGACTCAGGTTATCTTTCTGTTTTCAGATTCTGCCATGTGCGTTAAATCAGATTATGACTCTATCGATTCATTTCCGGTCCGTCCTTAGGGATGACTCAGTACAAAATGGAGACAATTTGAAAGGGTAATTATTTACGCGTTCCAATGCATATGCTAATGAAAGAATTTTTACTTCCTCAAACGGCGCCCCTACTATTTGTGCTCCAACTGGCATATTGCCCTTACTTAATCCAGCTGGAATAGTGATTGCGGGTAGCCCAGTACTATTAAACGCAATAGTATTTCTACTCAGAGCATTATAGACTTCAAGGGTCTTGCCGCGAATAGAAACTGTTGGTTCATCAAAACTAGGAGCAGTAAGAATAGTTGTTGGCACGATGACAACATCAACGTTCTTCAATACTTTCATAAAGGCATTTCTTACTTCCTTTCTAAACTTATGAGCTTGTATGTAATTGACCGCAGATACTTCCGTTCCCTGTATCAACATTTTTAGTACATCTTCGCCGTAATCTTCTGGTCTTGTCTGTAACCATTTTGAGTGTATTTCTGCTGATTCTCCAAGCCTTATAGACCTCCAAGATTCGTAAATTTTATCACTTTCTTGTAGGTTTACATCAGAAACTGTAATGCCCATAGACCTGATAGCGTCAATGAAATCATGGAAGACGTCTTCTACTTCTGGTTGTATGTAGTCGAAGAAATATTCTTTAGGTATTCCGATTGACATTTTATCGCTATTGGATTCTTCAATAATTTTTGTATAATCAGGTACTTTTCTATCTTCAGTAGTTGGATCGAGCGGATCGCGTCCTGCAATAGTCTGCAATACAGCAGCTGCATCCCATGCACTTCTAGTTATACATCCGAGATGATCTAGCGATGGGGCCAAGTCAACAATCCCATATTTGCTAACTCTACCATATGTAGGCTTTAAGCCCACAACACCACAAAGTGAAGATGGAACTCTGATAGATCCGCTAGTGTCTGTTCCTAAAGATACAGGTACCATACATGCTGCGACTGCAACTCCAGAACCTCCACTTGAACCTCCTGATAATTTGGAAGTGCTCCACGGATTCCTAGATGAACCATAATGTGGATTTACATTTGTTATCCCACATGCAAATTCATGTGTATTATTTGTACCGATTAGAATTGCACCTGCTTTCTTCATTTTTACAACAGAAGTTGCATCAATTTTTGAAATATAGTCAGACATTATTTTTGATCCTGCAGTACATCTAACTCCTTTTGCATAGATGACATCTTTAATTGAAAATGGAATACCATGCAAGGGACCGAGATAGATTCCTTGTTTAATTTGTTTTTCAGCGTTCGCTGCCTCTTGACGTGCATGATCCTCAAGAACAGTGATGAAAGCATTCAGGGATGAGTCAAATTTCTTGATTTTGTCTAAGCAAACTCCAACTAATTCCGACGGCGACAATTCTCCGTTCTGTATCCTATTAGATAATTGCTGAATAGTTGTTACAGTGGTTAATTCTTTCGCCTCAGGCTGTTTATTCATCGCAAGTAATAAATTTTTTAGTCATATTAATAAAATATTATTATAAATTAAAAAACTTGTGTAATTTCATATATCATAAAATCTGAACAGCATGTCATTCATAATCACGAATAACAATATTCATGTCTGATTTTTTTGATGCCTTTTGCCGGGATAAGGCTATGTTGAAGCGGTGCATATCAAAGCTGTGCATATGGTTACTATGGGGTCGCTTACTAGATTAGTATAATTCCGATACAGGCACATTTAGATAATAAAGTATTACATTAATAACCTATATTGCCATACAACACTGACGCTCCCCCTTCAAGGACAAGAAAATCAGCAGTCTGCATAGTAAGCGGCGGGCTTGATTCTATTTGTGCGGCGGCCCATTTGAAAGAAGAAGGTTACACTATTTACATGCTTACTTTTGTGTATGGACAGCGCGCAAGGCATGAAGTTCAGGCGGCAAAACAGTTCGCAAGGATTTTGAACACTGATGATCATAGAATTATTGATATCGCGTTTATGAAGGAGATTTATGGAAGAACAAA
>DAOM01000290.1:0-143 GCA_002501855.1 Candidatus Nitrosopolaris nunavutensis | reverse complement strand
AAGGAGATTTATGGAAGAACAAATGCCCTGACAGACACCACACAAAATTTACCCGAACATTTTGATTATAGTATAGTTGTCCCCCTGAGGAATGCAGTATTTATTACAATTGCAACTGCATGGGCCATGAGCATTAGTGCACA
>DAOM01000305.1 GCA_002501855.1 Candidatus Nitrosopolaris nunavutensis | reverse complement strand
AGCTGCAATATTGTAATGCTTGAGCATTTCCCACGGGCCTTCAGTGCCCCAAGAAGGATGTCTGAATTCAACAGCATATTCATAGCTATCAGCGGTGGGTAATCGATCGAGAAATTGTTCAATATTCTTAAAATCGCTAACAGTAAAGCTTGGGGGGAGCTGGAATAATATTGAGCCCAATTTGTTTGCCGTTTTTAAGGGAAATATTTTATCCAGAAATTCCTCAAAAGATGTCATGGCTCCTTTTTTGATATCGAGTCTTTTGACATGAGTAACCGTTTCCGGCACTTTTATAGAAAATTGGAATTTTTCCGGGGTTGCTCTGCTCAGGCCGATAAATGTGCCCTTCGTCATATGCGAATAGAATTTTTCGTAAAAAATAGAATCCATCTCTGCTGTATCAAAGAATTGAGAGTAATATCGCAGTCTCTTAGTATCCTTGTCTGGATAGAATACACCAGTCCAGCCTCCTTTATCTTGATTATCAGGATAATTCCATCCAGAACAGCCTAACACTAGCTCACCCATAGTGCTCTACCTATTATCTCAGCTACCTCTTATCAATTTAAGTCACTTAATATTGCATTAATTCGCTTCGTGTCATTCACAGAGAGCACATTCCCGCTTTCTACATTCCATTAATATTTTATGGAACAATAGTCTGTTTTCTTAATGAATACTTAGACCCCCTCACGAATGAATCTTTATAAAAATATCTTTGTTCGAGCTGATTTCGCCGACTTATCAGAATGCAATCTATCGTAGTAAGAACGTATTGTGTATTTTCTAATAACAAAATAAGAAATACTTTAACCAATTCCGTCTCATATGCCAACGAGCTAGGGATACCTCTTGCATATCTAGCTAAATATTCAATGTTGAGGGTTGCTACGTTTATTCTTACTAACATCTCTTCATTTTCAATTGGCTTCTGAATAAATTGTCTTCGGCCTTCTGTAGGAAAGACTTCTTTTTTAAATGCATCGTACTCTTGTAAGTCGGTTAGAGCTGACAGAAAAAGGGCCTTGATATTAAGATCTATTTTCTTCATTTGTGCATATAGTTGAAAGCCATTCATTACTGGCATTTTGATATCCAGAATTAATAGATCATACCTGCTGCTTTTGAAATTCTCCAGCTCCAAAGTAGGATCAACAAACGTATAAACTTTAAATCCATTACCTTCTAAAACCACCTTTAGTGTCAAACAAACATCTGTTTCATCATCTACTATCAAAATATTTTTCTTATTGTTTTTTTCTTTATCGGTTGTCACATTTTATGCTGATATGTTGGATTAATGTTATGATTATTGCTATAAAAGATATGCGATTCATTCGACGAACACACTACAAAAAGCGCTTTGTCTACACTGGATAAGTTACAATCACTTTGAAATCAAGGTACGACGATCCTGCTTTCTATTTCAAATGATTTAATCAGAAGACATACCATCATTTCCAATGAAATACTTAGTTCTACTCCACAAGGACCAAGAATTGTTCAAGATTTGACACCAGCATGAATGCTGAGGACATAACTCCACAGTTTAAAGAGTCAAACACTACATCAAGCATCCTAAAAACCAGACATAAATATCGATAACAAACTTATACTTATATGTCGACGACACTATATTCGTACTAATTCTAAACGATTCACAATGACCAAAGCCAGAGAATTATCTTTGATTGCGGTAATTGTTATTCTTGTAGCTGTTATTGCGATTCAGTCTATCACCAATAGCCGAATACTATCTCTCATAGGACAGCAACCACAACAGTTACTACTGCCCGTTCTCTCTACAATAATAAATGGAGCAAAGCAGCTGCAAGAACAAATAACAGGACAAAATAATAATAATGGTGATTGTGCAGGTGCAGCTGTTACTGCTACTTCCTTTACTAAGTCATCAAGCTCCCATAACTCCTCTCAAATCTTATCTCTAACAGGTATATTCAAACAAGTGGAAAATTCTGTAGTTCAGATCACGAGCACACTATCAAATCCTAACATACAGATTATCATAAATGGTAACCCTATAGAAGGACAATCTACTAGATTGGGATCTGGATTTATATACGATAAGCAAGGTTATGTCATTACCAATAATCATGTAGTTGGAAACGCTAAAACAGTTGATGTAACATTTGTTGATGGAAATACCTATGCAGCAAAGGTGGTTGGTACTGATGCATTTAGTGATATTGCGATAATTCAAATAACCGACAATTTCTCGACTGAAAATCTTTTACCACTTGTAATTGCCAATTCATCTAGTTTGCAAGTTGGACAACAAGTGATAGCAATTGGTAATCCATTTGGACTTAGTGATACGATGACAACCGGTATTGTCAGTCAAATGGGGCGTTTGTTGCCAGACCCAAACACCGGATTCTCTATACCAAATGGAATTCAGACTGATGCTGCGATTAATCCGGGTAATTCTGGGGGTCCCTTGCTGAATATGCATGGACAAGTATTAGGAATGAATACTGCAATTAGTTCTTCTACAGGCGAGTTTTCCGGTATAGGGTTTGCAATTCCATCAAACACCATCATACGTGAAGTACCAGCATTAATTGAACATGGATGCTACAGTCATGCTTGGCTTGGAATATCTGGAGGTAGCGTAACCCCGGGCTTGGCACAGACCGTAGGTTTACCAAGGAACTACAAGGGAGTGGTTATCGGTTCAATTCAAGCTGGTAGTCCCGCAGACAAAGCAGGTCTACAAGGAGTAACACAAGACGAATTTTCTAATACGCAACATGTCGGTGACATTATAACAGGAATTGATGGACATAGTTTGAGGAGTATAGATGATCTCATCAGTTACATCGATGTGCATAAATCTGTTGGAGATAACGTAGTGCTCACTGTGAACAGGCATGACCAAATAATGAATATGAATGTGGTATTGCAGACACGACCGCCATCACTGGAGAATGCTACGTCACAAGGGTCAATTCTTCCATAATAAAATTCCCTGCAATTCCTAAAGCATCTACAACATCTTTGATAGTAAGCGAGGAAATGCCTCGGAATATCACAAACACTTCCTTCGTCTATCTCTTGGGTCCTCAATATGATTTGTCTTCTTAGACCTTACCAACAAAGAATTTAGGACTATGGCTGTTAACCACTTAAATAATTATCAGTCAACCATTTAAGTCTCCAATTACATCTATGAAGACTAGAGTTAGTTTTCACAATGAACTTCAGGAACTATATGACACATTCCTGTTTATAATGT
>DAOM01000033.1:3272-3498 GCA_002501855.1 Candidatus Nitrosopolaris nunavutensis | reverse complement strand
CAAACTGAACAATTCGAGTCGACACTATTAAAGAGAATGACGAAAGAAGAGAAGACACGCAAAAGAACTCGTGGTCCATACTGGAAATCATCAAATATGTAATGATGACGTAAGAAACATTTGGGAAAGATTTGTGAGCCTCATGTCAACAGACTCTCATTTCCCTAGCGTCCAACCTTTTTCTTACAATTCCCTACGACTTGTCGTAACTTGTGTGAAAGGCTGT
>DAOM01000033.1:415-2934 GCA_002501855.1 Candidatus Nitrosopolaris nunavutensis | reverse complement strand
TATTGTTGGTAAGAGCCACTATGAACTTGGTAAGAAATTGCTTTGAGTCGCTCTCTTTATGCAGCTGGACCTGAAGCATATCTTAAAGTCGTGCATGGCCTATCCAATGACAGTGTCCGAGTTTTGGTGGTTGGCCATAACCCAGGCTTGGAAGAAT
The DNA here is from genome assembly GCA_002501855.1 of Candidatus Nitrosopolaris nunavutensis. Taxonomy (GTDB): domain Archaea; phylum Thermoproteota; class Nitrososphaeria; order Nitrososphaerales; family Nitrososphaeraceae; genus Nitrosopolaris; species Nitrosopolaris nunavutensis. The sequence continues at coordinate 2,777 of DAOM01000033.1, read as the reverse complement.
TACTAGAGATGTTCACTGGCAAAGCTCAAATAATGCCCACTTGCACGTTGGCACATGTGAAATTTTCTATTGATAGCTGGATAGAACTAGATTACGAAACCAAAGGACAACTAGCAGGTATATGGCAGCCACGCGATCTCAGTTAATTTAGTATAATAATAGATGGAAAATTGGACGATGACAACAACAGATGATAAAGGAAATAAAGCATTAGGTGGCGGAATGTCAAAAAGACAGATGCCACAGCAGCAAATAACCAATTTCATAGACGTAAAATCGGTAGACGAATACTCGTCTAAGGGGGAGAAGCTAGGAGGTAAAGTAGTTGTTCCTAAGACTGGAGTACCAGGAATGGGTTACTATTCAGTTTGCGTTGATACAGAAAACAACAGTTTTGGTATATTCGAGTCAAATGAGAACGATAAGTGAAAATAATTTCCTATTTCCCCTTATGTTTTTAGTCATAATTAGCTAAGCTTTGAGAGTTGGAATTGCGTCAAGAGCATATCTTGTGGAACAACTATAGTTAAATTTTATGTTCCTAGTAGTGAAACAAACAATGTTTGGCCATGAAATTGAGGATCTTAGAACAAAAATGGTGATAATAATCTAACTAAATACATTGGACTGAAGGGTAAGGCTATTTACTTACCTAAATGTCAAAATCTCTATGAAGTGGTGGTAAGAGCTTAGGCAGGAACGTCGAAAAGACATACAGACTGAGAGAAGTGTTCACGATGCATAATGGGTTTGTATCAGGTCGTCCAGAAGTACCATCTTGTTCAGCTGTAACTAAAACACTAGAAACTATCATGTCTGGTAAAAATCTTCGTCTAACAATTACACTCCCTCACCCGGGTTGGACTATATCTAATAGATGTTCCAAATCTGAACATGCGTACCTATTTAGAATCACACCAAGCTGTTCAAGCTTCATTAACAGAAAAGAATCTCGACTGTCTAGCTTCATAAATCGGTACTATGATTTATCATAATCGTTACTTACTAGGGTTGAATAGGAACTGTTGATAACTCATATTATATGTATGAAAATCTAGTCTATCCTATTATAATCGGCTTCGCTACGACACTTCTTGCACTTGAAGCAGCATGGCACTTTACGGCATGCAAACTCCCTGACAAGACAATAAAACCGTGTATTTACAAGCAGGTTAAGCTAGTCCTATTAAATGCAAAGCAGACAAAAGAAGATTATGTGAAATAAGGAGGAATACAGAGACCAGATGGAAAAAGGAGGCGATTGGCCAAGGGTAGTATCGTGCAGAATTCTTGCGGTTGATGATGAACGCGACGTTAACACAGCATTACGTGAAGTCCTAGAACATAATGGATTCAAAGTTGATTCATTTGACGACCCTCTCCTTGCTTTAAAGAACTTCAAGGCCCAATTATATGATCTAGTAATTCTTGACATTAAGATGCCGGAAATGAATGGCTTTTCATTTTACAGGGAAATTAAGAAATTAGACAAGAATTGTAAGATCTGTTTTCTTACGGCAGGAGAGATGTATTACGGAATATATTCAGATATATTTTCTTCATTACCTGCTAATTATTTCATACGAAAGCCGATTGGGAATGAAGAGCTAATAAGAAAGATAGATGAAATTATCAATGATACCGCGATACGAGTTAGAAGTAAATAGTATGGAGTGCGAAAAATGACACTTTGTATGACAACGAAATGTTTTGAACATACAGGAAATCTCTCCCCTGATGCAATTGCCGTATCTGAGAAAAAACCATTTTGGAAGAGAATATTGATTATAGATGACGATTCTGATGTCACTATAACTTTCAAAGCAGGGATAGAAGATAGCAATAACAATAACAATGCTAACAAAAGAATTGAAGTATATACATCTAATACTCCTGTGGTAGCATTGTCAGAATTCAAACCAAATTTCTATGATCTTCTTTTAGTTGACATTAATCTGCCACATATGAACGGATTTGAATTATGTGAAAAGATATTGGCTATCGATCTTAATGTCAAAGTTTGTTTCATGTCTTCTGGAGAAATAAACCGTGAGGCGCTAAGAGAGATATATCCAGCAATAAGCTTAGGATGCTTTATCAGAAAGCCAGTCACTATAGATTATTTGGTTAAACGAATTAGATCAGAATTGGATTAGGTGATGTGTGATGATGCCGATTTAGGAGCTGAATACATAGTAGCAGCATGAGAAGAGGGAGGAGCATTTGAGGTAATTGCCTAACCTGTTAGAAAGAATAAATTCTAAAATTCTCTTAAAAATCACCTTTCTAGTTATAATAGAAATTATTCTAATTGTTGGCAGCTTCAGCGTGCTTGCCTTTTTTCAGTCTCAGCAATCATCAT
>DAOM01000033.1:0-123 GCA_002501855.1 Candidatus Nitrosopolaris nunavutensis | reverse complement strand
AATATTGCAGGCAAAAATAGATATCTTACTGCCACTCTCTTGTTGCAAACTGAAAAATATTTAGATGGATCTCTTGATGCTTCACAACTAAAAGTTGCTCTGGATAGTTTGCAATCAAATATA
>DAOM01000247.1:2794-4922 GCA_002501855.1 Candidatus Nitrosopolaris nunavutensis | reverse complement strand
GTGAGTTGAGCTACAAACTATACTGGATGATATGAATGCTGAACCAGCTATTAGTATTAGAAAGAATGCATCTACCAGTTCCAAAGGATGTCCATTAAGAAGAGACGAGGTCTTCCTTGTTAAGAAACTTTGATATGAAGGATGGAAACAGCTAAAGGATACAGGTAGAAGATGGATAGCTGAAATAGTATTTTCTTCAATTAAAAGAGTACTAGGTGAAGACCTGCTTTCGAAGAAGTTCTCTGCACAGAAAGTAGAAGCTGGATTAAAAGTCATGCTTTACAACCAGTTCATGAATCTGTAGAATAACGATAATATCTACATTGAAACGGTATCTATAGTATCAATATGGAATTAAGCTACAGACTAGATACGACCAATAACTTATTTTATATAAAAAATGTTCCATCCCCTACTTCTACAACTACATCTGGAGGTGTAACTTTAACTGCCAATGCTGCTAATACAGTAAAAGCTTCATCATCCTAGAGATTATCTTTAACTTTGTAGCACTCGTCCTGTTACTACTCTTATCATTGCATTGTCTTCTGCTATATACAAAACAACATGATTTGAGTTCTTGGACTATTAATTCAGTTCCTTCAGTCATACTTAATTCCTTTAGAAAAATAATGAAAGTATGATTTCGCTAACATACACCCGCAGGTGAATGTCTAGCTTCGCTATGCTCCATTCGGTTATGAGCCGTTAGTGTTTCAATACTATCAAAAATTATGTTGCAAATATTACATCGATGCTGTTTTAGTTTTTTGGAACTCGAGGGAGCTGATGCAGACATTGGCTGTTACTAATAATATATAGAGCAACTTTATAGTTAAGTCTTTATATTTCCTCGCAGCCGTCGTGAAACTACGGATCAAATTAAAGTATACCACTTATGTCGATAACCCGATCAAAAACTACGTTCAGAAAACGAAGGCTGATATATCGCTTGCTAAGTCGGAACTTGGATACGAGGCAAAGACGAAGAGCCTTGAGGACGGGATAGCAGCACTGATAAAAAAATCATGTTAAGATTTGGTCATAACAGAAGGCTACTATTCTCACTATAGTAGTAGTCAGCAAGTATGATAAACAACTGTCGACTCTACCATCTTGACACGAATGAGCTAACCACTCTTTTGGCAGTACGTTTTCAATCTTCTCATTTGACTACGAAGAAGTAGGAGAAATAGAAGTAGACTCACGCGAAAGGCTTGATATCGAAGTTATTTTCGTAGAGGCCTCTTATTTCTGCGATATCCTTATCAGCAAGGTATTTGCCGTCCGACATTCCCGCAAATGTCTCGAGTTCCTCAATGTCAATTACTGTAGGCAACACGACGGCTACTTCTTTTTGAGACAGTATGAATTTAATAGCTAACTCTGTTATATTCCACCCGTTTGCGTGTGCAAGCGGTTTCATCTTTTCAACCTTTTGCATTGCTTCAATAATCCATTCCCTTTTTCTGCTGCTCCGATGATCATTTTTGTCGAATACCGTCTTCTCATTGACTTTGCCTGTTAGCACACCGGATGCATCAGGAACTCTTACCATAACTCCTACCTCATTTTTTCTAGCGACATCAAAAAAGGTTCTACCAGGGTCCTGTTCTAAGATATTGTAAACCGTCTGCAGGCATGTGATATTTCGGGTTTCCATCGCTAACATCCCTTCGTCTTTCCAACCGATAGCTGGACCTAACGCAACACCATGACTTCTAATCTTGCCGCTCTTTACCAAAGCATCTAGCGATCCGAACAGTTCGTTATTTTTTATAGCATTCATCTTAGGATTATGAAGGCTGTATACGTCGATGCAATCTGTTTGCAATCGATTTAAGCTTTGCTGAAGAGCATATTCTAGAAATTCAGGGTCGTTATGTTTTTGTGGTAATTCGCTATGACCGACCTGTTCATTGGTATACATGTCATAGCCCCATTTTGTAGAATATACGATTTCCTCTCCATCTACGCCTTGCCCTCCATGCATATCTTTAAAAGCTTGAGCGACGAGTTTTTCGCTTTTACCATTTCCATACATATCAGCCATTTCATAAAAGTTGATACCAAGATCATAAGCACGCTTTAACATTCGAATTGCTTCGTCATCGTCAATCTTCTTGTT
>DAOM01000247.1:0-2562 GCA_002501855.1 Candidatus Nitrosopolaris nunavutensis | reverse complement strand
AGATCATAAGCGCGCTTTAACATTCGAATTGCTTCGTCATCGTCAATCTTCTTGTTACGCGCAGTCCACCAATCTAAAGCAATAGTCCATGCTCCAAATCCGATTTCACTTACTTTAATTCCGCTTTTTCCTAATTTTCGATATTTCATTTATCGGTTCAAAACCTCCTGGAGCTCTGTTACAATCTCCATGAATTCTGAATCATCGAAAACAGGTTTACAATCCGGCTTTCCTATATCTATGGCGGAGCCGGATTGATTATCATATTCCTGTTGCAGTTTTGTGTCAGATAACAATAATTGAACAGGGATCCATGACTTACAACCAGTTAGCTCAGGTTTAACATCGACCTCTAGAGGGGTATTCATTTTGTAGACTCGTAATACTACTACATTCAGTGGTCTTTTAGGGTTATAGCTAAATCTTACGTTGATATACTGACCATTCCATATGTGATATTTCTCCAATCGTTCCAATACCGATTTATTGGTAATTTCCTTAACTAGCACTACTGCTGCACAAGAAGTTATTCTGTTCCTGTTGTTCACCGGAGCGTTCTGTAGTACTATATCTAATTTGTTCACGTAGTCTGGCTGGAGGGATTCTTTAGATTGATGTTCGAAAGTTGGATAAAGAAAAAAATCGGTATGCTTTACCTCAAAACCCTGTCTATATTCCATAATTCCGCCTTTACGAAGAAGAATTACCTGCCTTCCTTCCTCGAGCGCTTTACACACTACTGCCCATTCTTTCAGCGCTGCGGTGGGGGCATCAATGGCTTTTATTCTTTCCATAGAAACCTCAGTCGCAGACTGATCCGAAGGGGGCATGACCTCGCTATCCAATACTCCTGACGATATCTTCCATGCCCTTATAAACGCAGACAATCATGGGCGTGTCCTTAATTACATATTTACTAACACCAGTTTCGCGCAACTGGACTATCAAATCCTGAAAAATTATTAAATCATTCGTCTCAAAGGCGAGCATAAAATCTTGATCGTTGATGCCAAAGGAATAGGATGTATTTAGTCTAACCTGCGGAAATTTTCTTCCGACTGTTATATGCTCTTCCATCATTTTCTTCCGTTCTTCAAAAGGAAGCAAATACCACTCTCGCGCTTTGATAAAAGGGTACACAATTACATATTTCATTGGCTTCTCGTCCGTCATAAACCCCGACATAAATCTGTTAGTTGAGTATACTGACTGTCGAAGACAAGAAAGGTATACGTGTGAAGGTTCGATGTATTTTCCAAGCAGGGTAGAATAAACTTTTGATGTCAAAATCTGCATCTTTTCAACTGAATCAGAAATCATCCATAACATAAAGTCCGTGTCTGGTCGAAGCCCCAACGTGGAATATGTTCGAACTCTCATCTTTGTATTAGCAACCTCTATTAAGATTGAAAACTCCTTGGCGGCCTCGCCTTTTGCTATATCGTTAAGCCATCTCCACTTTGGATCCACCTTAAAGAATGAAAAATTTAGATAAATTGGTGTTACTGACGAAGATGAGGATGATGGCGATCGTGCTCCGTCCTGGATTTCCCCTCGTGAGGCCATTTGATAATAAAATGTATAAACTATATTTAAAACTAGATCCGGGTAATTTTACTATAGGAAAGTATAATCCATACTGGAAGCCTAGTTTTCTTCTAAGCCAAGCCATCCATATCCTTTGGTTTCGAGTTCTTCTGAAAGTCCTTTATCCCCTGATTTAATGATTCTGCCTTTTGCCATAACGTTAACATGATCTAATCTTGACAAGTATCTGAGGATCCGTGCATAATGCGTAATTACAACAACTCCCGCCCCAGTATCTATTAAATTGTTGATTGCCTCTGCTACAGATTTCACAGCGTCAATATCTAGGCCCGAATCCGGCTCGTCAAGAATTGCAACATTTGGCTTAAGGACTAGCATCTGCATTACCTCAGACCTTTTTTTCTCTCCCCCAGAAAATCCTTCGTTGAGATATCTACTAAGAAACGCTGGATCTAAACCAACGGAATCCAAATTTCTCTTTACATATTCGTGGAATTCTCTTACAGTCAAAAAAACCTCTCTATTCTTCTGTTCTTCTCCTAATGTTTTGGTTAAAGTATTGTAAGCATTCCTTAAGAAGTGGCTATAGCCGACGCCAGCAATTTCGATCGGATATTGGAAGCCAAGAAAGATGCCTTTCCTTGCTCTTTCGTCTGTTGATAGATTCAGAAGGCTTTGACCTTTGACAAGTATGTCGCCTGAGGTAACACTATATTTTGGGTGTCCGAGCAATACGTTTGCAAACGTACTCTTCCCGGAACCATTTGGGCCCATAAGGGCGTGAACTTCACCCTTGTTTATTACAAGGTTGAGACCAGTCAGAATTTCTTTGCCCTCTATGCTAGCGTGCAAATTTTTTGCTTCTAAGAACGACATTGTAATATCTTTACCTTAAGGTGTATATAATATAAGGACATTTGCTTGTCCTAACAAATGTCCCAGGTGCATTGGCGACGTTACGTTTCTTATTAGAAAATCTGCAAAACTTCTTAACAATCATAAATGCGCTTAGCC
>DAOM01000367.1:6069-7327 GCA_002501855.1 Candidatus Nitrosopolaris nunavutensis | reverse complement strand
GAGTTGAGCTACAAACTAAGTCAGACCAATACTTTGCGGTCTCACACTTGACGGTCATTTGACAACGATACGATCAATGTCGATAAACACGTGTCATGGTTTCATTCCTCGATGTTATCTTGTTCGCCCACTAAGAGCTTGTTGGGTTGGACCAATTAACTTTTGGTTCTATTACAACCTTGTTCGTTCGAAAATCTGATAGCTTGAAATGTTGTGAAGTTTATATATTATATTATATGCATTAAGAGAATACAATGAGTAGAAACAAGAAGTTCGAAACAAGATCTCGAATCGGCTCAAAAGGTTTGGTTATAAGTATATGGGACTAGCTGGTGGATTATGGAATTTAATTTGGATAATTATTGCAATAATCATAATCATTATAGTACTACGATTCTTAATTCACCTATTGTTTATTCTCCCTACAACAATACCTGAGGCGGAGGAAGACATAGTGAATACCTATAAAAGTATAAGCTCTTTATTATCCTCGGCCTAATCATAGTCTCTACTATTTTCCATGATACAAAGCTACTAAAGCGACGTGCAGTCAAAATAATATGTTCATAATAATATGTTCATACTGGAGCCGAGTAGACTTTCTTTTGCCTTCTTGATTTCTTCATTACAGACTGGTCGAGCAATATGAAGATATTATTTCGTACGTCCATGAATATTCTTTTAAATCAAAATGACCAGCTATATATACAAGGACAAAACGGTGGCCCGGGTTTACCACATTACGGTAAAAGGGACATTGATCCAATTAGAAATTAAAATGAAAAAACATGAGGGATATGATGCCCCCTGGTGCAAATGTGATGGCTATGGGCCCCTGTACTAAAGATGGGCGTTTTACCGATGTGTGGTAGTCAAGTTTCAATTACAATACCTCAAACACGAAATGTCTTTTAAAGAGTAAAAGATTATACAGTTAGCAATCTATCCTTTATTCTAGAATTTAGTAATTCTGATTTTAGCCAGAATGGACTGAGTGTCCTAGAGTTGTATGGCTCATATTTCACATAACTATGGTTATTGTAGAACGTTTTCCAGATAATATGAGTAACATATTCTTAGGTAAGGGAACTAGCCTTGGCAGAGCAAGTGGCATATTTGCAAGGTTGACTACTACCACTAATGAGTATGAATGTGGCTACCGTTGCTGCAATACTCGTGCCAAGCTTGTAGCCTCACAATAAGAAAAAAAACTAATGTCAAAAACGTCTGGCATAAACGAAGGGACGAACGAAATATA
>DAOM01000367.1:2215-5735 GCA_002501855.1 Candidatus Nitrosopolaris nunavutensis | reverse complement strand
TTGACTAGTTTTAGTGGTCCAAATAATAATAACAACATCAGCAAGAGCAGCAGTAATACAAGTCTGTCAACCAGCAAAGAATACCTGAAGCTAATTCCACCGTTGTCTGAAGGAGAATTCAATTCGTTAAAGCAATCAATCAAAGAATAAGGATTGCATATACCTGTAATAGTCAACAAACAGGGAATTGTTCTTGAAGGGCATCATCGATTCCGAGCTTGTAAGGAGCTTCGTATTCCCCTTCAATTCCACACAAAGGAATTCAAAGATTCGCTAGAAGAGAAGGGATTTGTTATCGAGGTTAACCTTACAAGGCGCCAGCTGAATGGCTTTCAGAGAGTCGAATTGGGATACTCATTAGAAGATATAGAACAAGAGAGGGCGAAGAGGAGGATGTCTTTTGGTGGGCATATAGTAGGACTAGCCAACAAAAAAGAGGATGACGATAATAATAATGAGCTCGAACAAAGGGGAGCATCTATCGATGCTAGCCTTGAACGAAGTGAGGAGAAAGGAAAGGTATCGAAGATAATTGCGAAAAAGATCGGTGTGTCTACTGCCACATATGAGAGAGGCAAGAAGATTATCGAAAAAGGTACCGAAGACCAAAGAAATAGTCTCAGAAGAGATACTGTAGGAATAACCAGTGTTTACAATCAGATCAGAAGACACGAGCAGAAAGAGGATCTAATCAGAGAGGTGCAAGAAGCCGCCGCAAGTGGATCTCAACATAACAAAGAAAATGCTTCTAGAGTAAAGATGATTCACGGAGATTTTCAATACATTGATACTGCTACAATTGGGGACAATAGTATTGATTTAATCTTTACAGATCCGCCCTATCACAAGGAGTGGCTGCCAATGTATGAACCATTAGGAAAGCTCGCCTGTAGAGTTTTGAAGCAAGGCGGAAGCCTGGTCATGTATGCAGGAAACTACGCATTACCGCAGATCTTTGAATACATGAAAAATTCTGGATTAAAATATTGGTGGGAGATGGTGGTAAAACATAATGGTAGGTCTAGACTTTTGCAATATCACCGCGTATATGTTATGTGGAAACCACTCCTATGGTTCGTAAAGGGCAACAGATTGAGAACGCTGGATTCTATCGCAGACTTGATAGAATCTGAGCCACCAGCTAAAGCTTTACATAAATGGGAGCAATCGCCGGTAGAAGCAGAACACGTAATTTCAAAACTAACTATTCGAGACGATATTGTGTTCGACCCATTTATGGGTACCGGCACCACAGGTATAACTGCACTGAGACAGAATCGACGTTTTATCGGAGTAGAAAAAGAACAAAGAACCTTTGAATTGGCAAAGGGAAGAATTGATTTAGAATTATCTAATGTTGGTTCAAGTTAATTCCGCTAGATAGGAATAATAAAGAGCGTAAAGATTGAATACTAATTTATGATAACACTGCTGCGAGAATTTTAAAACCAGTCTGATATTTCGTCGGTTTGATTTTGAAAATCATTCTTATGTATGCTCATACGAAACATTGGGTTTTAAGATTTTGCAAGAAAAATAATGAATAAAAATTTCCTAGTTCAACTCTGTTACAAAGAGTCCTGGTTTATCATATTTGGTTACTTCTAGCGCTAATTCTGCGATATGGATAATTTGCATTCCCATATGTCTTTTTCGGTCACCCTTGTGGGTTCGCGTGGATGGATTATTACTATCAAACCAGGTGAACATACCTATGATAGAAAAGTGTTGACTGCATCAAAGAAATTCATTGTTGATGAGGTCCACTTCTGCCCAAAGCATCCCTCAAAAAACATTGAGGGTCCGACCCCTGCGGTATGTGAAATATGCGGTGATGCTTTCTGTGATGGTCATATTTTCAATGCAAATAATCGATATTATTATGAAAAGCACAGATCGGGATGCGAAGTAATATGAGGCAAATAATTTCCTCCAAAGATGCAGTTGCAACCATGTCAAAATCAGGAACATTCAAGTATCTGTTAATGATAATTACTTCTATAATCTGTCGTTCCTATTCGGTTATGCCATGGATGTCAAAAGTAATTCATTTATTGTATATTCTTCATCATGAATATCTTCAACAATCCTTGCTCTTGCTTCATTGTTATGTTTTAAATTGTTTAACTTTTTGTTTAGCTCAGTAATGTTTTTTGCAAACTCACACATATTTTCCATTTTTGCTTTACGTGTATTTTTAATTCGCGTATTCAGAATATTTCTGTATTGAATTTTAGTCCAATTGAGCTAAATGCCAATTTGATTCTCTTATGCGAATACACTGTTGTCGTTAGTGATTCCCTCGCTCGCGAATACTATTGATTGCGACACGATGACTTAAGGTCTCCCGGCGAGGGTGACAATACAGTAGAGGATTATTTTTTCATTATTTCTTCATTTACATTAATCAACACTTTGCCCCGCTTCCTTACACGGTGCAATCTCTCAATTTCCACTTGCAGCGCATAGATCGTATCATACAAGTCTACTGTTTTCAGCCCGGGCATCAAATAGCAGCTGCTCTACACCGTAAACGTTAGTTTTCAGCAAAGCTATTTGCCTTGCAGCAGCCAACTTCATATAGTTTGTTATCTGTATACAACTTGCTTAGAAGGCCGGTGTACCCTCCCGGGAGGGCGGCAGCGTTAATTTTGTATTTTTTTATGAAAACTTTTAAAAATTAATGTTACCTATGAGCGTGCGAATGAGGCCTCTTGAGTTTTAATATGACCGTATTAAAAATTGCAGTTTGACCTCCCCGGATGACATGGGTAGAAATAAGAGAAGACGACACTAAACCTGATATGTATTCTGGAATTATCAGAGCTACCCTTAGTGAGTAGTAACGTTGGCATAATTAGCATCAAAAACCAAGTGAAAATTCAAATTAAACGCTCATACCCTCTCAATAGCTCAATTTCGGCTCAATCGACTGTTAGATTCGGCAGTACTTGCATAAGTACCCGCTCGTCAGGGGAAAAACTAACAATCTTTGTCATTCTGTACGCCAATACAGAAAGTTGCTGGGTTTTAATCGAATGAATGATCTCTTATCTAGTCCTAGGCAGACACCATTTTTCGCTCATCGCTTCCTATTCGGTTTTAGTCTATTCTCAAATTCTTCACGAGTAGAATAATATAGCTTACTTAGATGGCCTAAATCTTGTACTTCTGATAACTCTTGTTTAGAGTTCTTATATTTATTATTCTACCAGGACTTTTACTAAATCCACATAACAAGATGCCATTGGGATTAGCGCCCTGGGGGATGGTGATTACTTATTCCGTCCTTTACGAGAGAGTAATATTACCGGCCGAATCGCTTGTAGTAACCGCTGAAATAGGGAACCTTAACCGCCTTATTGGTTCTACACAAACGGCGCAGATTATCTTTATGAAGCACTAGATTACGTAGCAAAGGGGAAAGTCAAAGTAATTGCCGAAACATACTCACTCGAGGACATTGGTCGAGCGTATGAAAGTGTTGTTAACGGAAAAGTGCGTTTTCGTGCAGTAATAA
>DAOM01000367.1:0-1898 GCA_002501855.1 Candidatus Nitrosopolaris nunavutensis | reverse complement strand
TTTTCGTGCAGTAATAAAGCAGTAAAGAATAACTAGAATAGGATAGTGTGTGACTTTTTGCTACTAGCGCCTAAGACAAGATGCGGTCAACGTCCGCTTTAAGTGCTTGAGACTCCTAAACTCCCTGAGCTATGGGGGTTACTGCTAGAAGATGCATGAAGGTGGATAGGACAGTTTATGATGTATGCAGTAGTATGTTGTTTTCAGACGTGGGAGCTTGTGTCTTGCTAATTCTAGAGATTTTGTCTTGTTTACTAGGCTCTATTTTCGATCGAACGGTTGCTTCCTGCCGTTAGATTTGGATGGTATGTCGCTTCTTCTAACATTTTAGCACCGTTAACTACTACCCTTGATGTTTCTTTGTCTATTGCCTTTCAGGCCTTATTTTTTGCCTCGTCAAACGTTTGATTGATTACATTTCTTGTGTCATTATCGGTAAGTTTTGTACTACTAGTATCTTTGTCATGTTTTGTTGTAGACATATTGACTCTATCACATAATATCAATTAACGATTGTCTATGAGACGATATCTCGGGGCTCAATAAGAGCCTTGCAAAAGTCTAGAGACGTTATAAGAAACAGTCTCACACCGTGATCTATTACGATCGATACTGCGGCTTTGGTTCGGATCAAAACTTAGGAAGGTATTTGACTTTGGGTAGGGCATACTAATAGAGTATTCTCAACAATATCATTGCAGCATAATTATTTATTACAAATGAAATGTACTATATCGATTATTTTCGCTCCTCTCGCGACTTGCAACAGTCAAAGAGGATCATAGTTGTGTATTTTAATTGCGAATATCATTCGCAAAATGGAAATTATATAGATGGAAAACAATCTAAATAATCTTACAAATTGTATTTATTATTATGCACTATAAACCCAGCTATGCCAATAAAAAAGTGACTGGTGAAATAACGATTATTTTTGGTGACTTACAATACCCGATTCTATATTTTTTCGAGTAATTTAATTTTAAGTCTTTGAAATTCTTCATTAGTTATAATTCCTTTTTGTTTCAGGTCAGCTAATTTTGTCAACTTGTCTACTGGGTCCATCTTCGACTCTATATCTTCTGTTTGTCTTTCCTCTTGACTATAGCTATAATAGTTATAATTTGGAGTCAGGTGTGGCTGGCGATGCATAACTTGACCTGGGTGCTCGCCCCTAATTCCGTGTTGGATAAACGCATTGGCCTTTTCTGCAATGCGGGTATTAGTACCCTTCACTGCGATTTCGTCAGTGTGGAAGCGAGATTTTAGGAATATGTCCGTATGAATTATACCTCGCTTCAATCTAATATCCGCAATATCCTGATAATTGACATCTATTATTTCAGATTTTAGTCCAACCCAAATGGGCTTTCGATAAATTACTCTCATATTTGTGATATAAATGGAGATAGGAGTAACAGCTGAACCCCCTGGACCTATTCTCGATTGTCTGACACGCAGCAGGACTTGTTCTTTCTCTAGCAGTTGCTTTTGTACGTCAGAATCGACTTCTATGGTCGGAATGTCTTGCAATTACCTATCTAGAGGAATCCGTTATTTATTAAGGGTGTAGAATAAAGTATAGCCTATCAGGTCAGGGTAAATTTAAGTTTAGAAGTACTAGTTACAATTATTGGTATATCTATCTTAACAGCCCTTCGAGTCCAATAGAAAAAGAAAAATCTACGAAGCCCTCTACTATACATGACTCTAGTAACAGGGAAATCACTGCAAATGGGCATGTGGAGCATGCATCTGATATCGATTCTGGCTCTTGTCATATTTTGTGTTTCAGCATTATATCTGTGAAAACACATTATATCCGTGAAAACCCTTCACAGATAGGGAGTCTCGGATCGCAATGTTAGGTATGCTGTCTCTTATACACATCTGACGCG
>DAOM01000273.1:3330-5044 GCA_002501855.1 Candidatus Nitrosopolaris nunavutensis | reverse complement strand
ATTACATCAGACCTAAATCTGCTCTCAAGCCCAGTATACAATCTATTGACGAGATCATCATCGGCATCCACGATCGTTTACTTAACGAACCATATGAGGACAGCTCTTCCTAAATCCAACACTCATGTGTTGACTGACGAAGATGTAGATAATGGTGGTATTTTTTTCGTAAATGGAAGTAACAAGTATGACATTCTGATACTTGGACATCAAGAATATGTCACACAACAAGAATATGATAATCTAAAACGGTTTGTCGCAGATGGGGGTACAATGATTCTCATGGATGGAAACGTATTCTACGCTGAGGTGAGATACGACAGGAACACTCATACAATAACATTAGTGAAAGGGCACGGTTGGGCTTATAATGGTAAATCGGCATGGAAGAGCGTAAGAGAAAGATGGGCGAATGAAACTTCACTATGGGTAGGTAGCAACTTCTATTGTTTTTCATGCAATGTCACATTTGCCAATAATCCGTTCCAATACAGGCATCACGAGGAGCAGTACTTGACAAATCCTAACGACCTAATTCTGTTGAATTATAACGCATCTGTATCAAAAAATCAACTTATAGCACTAGACCCTCTGATTGCGACGTACGAACTGAACTATCAAAAAGGAAAAGTAATATCGCTAGGTATTTACTCAGACGATATAATAGCTAATAGTAAGTTTAATAAATTTTTTAATAGCTTGTTGTTGCCTTAACCGTAATTCATTATATAACTAAAAATGACTACAGTTACGTATCGAGACTGCAAATATCTGAAAATATGGATAAGCACCACTTCGCTCGGTCTAAAAACCCAAATAGTATTAAGCTATTAACAACTGTACAATAAGATGTACAACAAAATTTTTTCACCAGCAGTAATAATAACGATAGGTGCCTTATCTTTACTTGCTGCTTTCAGTATGTCATTCTACGTTCAGTCAAGACAAGCTATGGCGCAAACTCCAGAACAGAGCAAAAATAGCAGCAGCTCCATTAATTTCTTGACGTATGTAAATCCGATCTTTGGAATAAAAATTCTGTATCCCGCTAATTGGGATAAACAAGAGAATACTAGCAGTTCTAAAGACAATAGTACACTTATTGACATTGTTGCATTCAGCCCTCCGTTTAAAAACACCTCAGATATCGTGGGCAAGTTAATTGTACAGGTTGACAATATATCAGATATTAAACCTAAAACGCTAGCGGAGTATGTTAATGACACAGTTAGTGATTTAAGACAAGACTTTAGGGTTAGTGAGTCAAATGCAACTCTTGCAGGCAATCCTGCATACAAAATCGTATACACTGGACTAGAAGCGAACGTCGATCTTCAGGCGATGATGGTCTTGACAGTAAAAGGAGAGAGAGCATATATTATTAGCTATACTGCAGAACCAGAAAAATACTCATATTATCTACCGACAGTACAAAAAATGATCGAGTCTTTTGAAATCTTGAAATGAAAAGAACACCAAGTAACATGCAAAATGCAACTCTAAATAATAACTAGTTTGTAGGTCTTGTAATGTACTACTTGTAATATTGTTCGGGATATGTAGACAATAATAGAATTTTGATGGTATTTGTTTATCGAAACGACAATCTTGCAATTCTTGTCAAACCTGTTTTTGAATTGAAAATATTCATTTGTGGCCACTCAATAGCTAAATATGAGAATAAAAGCGCAATTAGTTTTTAGCATAATTTCGC
>DAOM01000273.1:0-3012 GCA_002501855.1 Candidatus Nitrosopolaris nunavutensis | reverse complement strand
CCATAGAAATTGATAGAATGAATTGTAGCAAAATTTTAGATATAGAAGACTCTTATCCATAATGTAGTTCATAATTCCACATGAAAATAGTCGTTATTGTTTTACTCTCGACGAGTATAATATTACTACCTGTTATTCTAGAATCGTTTCTATCTGTCAGCCTAAACACTGTTCTGCGCCTTAGTATCATGCTCAACTCAGTCCCGTTACATCATTTAGCCTATGCTCAGAACAGTACGTTGGATCCGGACAGCACAAACACAGGGACAGGCATCAGCACTGGCACCACAAATATCACAACAGAGAGCAATCTACCAAATGCTATCAGTGTTCCTGCATTAGTACCTAAATCACAACAATTTCAAATGGCAAATATGGAAAAACACAAGAAGCCAGTACCACTACTATTGCTAGCTGTACATTCTCACGTCTACACGAAAGGATCAAGGATTGCACTAGTAGTACCAGTATTTACCGGTGCCGCATATAATCACGCCTTTTACATCTTCTACCAGCATTATGCGGGTGTACTTAACGTGACTCGTCATCTCTCTCTTTTATCAAGCTTGGTTACGAATCCCAAATCACCACACTCGGTAGCCATTGATGCTTCTGCATACGCGATGCGCTATTTGGCCAAACATCTGACATTGCTGACACCAAAAAATAATGTAAGCGTCCTGACAGATATCAATGTGGATGGAGGTTCCATCTTTATGGACAACAAAAATACATCTAACAGGTATGATATTCTCATCCTTGGTCATCAAGAATACGTAACACAGCAAGAATACACTAACCTAAAAACATTTGTAGCAAATGGAGGGACAATGATTCTTCTTGACGGCAATGTATTCTACGCTCAAGTTGGTTACGATAGAAGCACCCAAACGATAACGCTAATTAAAGGTCATCAGTGGGGTTTCAATGGCAAATCAGCATGGAAAAGTATCCCAGAGAGATGGAAGAATGAAACTTCACAATGGGTCGGCAGTAATTCTCTTTGCTCTTCGTGCATAGTAAGATTTGCCAATAATCCGTTTGCTTACCACCATCATGAGGAACAGTATATTACTAATCCCAATGACACTATCTTGTTAAATTATAACGCATCAGTCTTGAGCAAGAATCCCAAAACTGCAAAAAATGCTACTTCTGCACACTCGCTTACGATTGCTGCCTATGAGCTGAACTATAGAAAGGGAACGGTGATCGTATTGGGAATGTATTCGGATGCTATTATAGACCACCCTAACTTCCTCGTTTTTTTAGATCACTTATTAATGGCAAGGCAGTTCAACCAATAGGTAAATGACGGGATAAAGACGAAGTAGCATGTGCTTCTTCAGCATACCACATACTGCTAATAGTAGGAAGTCTCTTTGTATCAGTTGGGAGATTATTGAGCATGGTTAATTATATTGCCAATCTTATCCTATAATTCTCTGAGATGTTCATGAGCAGTTCGACCTCAAAGTCCCGTTACGGCAAAGATCAGGAGTCAGTACATCACTCAAACCTCTTTAAAGAAATATCTACTTTTATTCAACTAATTTTTTTGTGGCGTGAAATAAACATTGTTTTGTGTCTACTGACTTGAGCCAAGATGCCTTCTTCATGATAGGAATTCGATGAACATTCAATACTTCTGGCGTATTTCTATATAATTGCTCATATTGGTGAATGAAATTATGTGGTGCTGCCTTAATTGGTGGTTGTTGTTCGTACCAATCAATGTTGACTACATGTTTGTTTGACATGCTAATCAGTTTGCTCATAACCTCGGCAATTTCGGATGGCAGTATGTGCATAAGAACTTCAGACGCCATTACCAAATCATATTTCTTTTGAATTTGAAAAGATTGTATGTCAGAAACTAAAAAAGTAAGGTTTGGAACCTGCCCTTTCGCTGGTTTAATCCATTCTTTAGCATTTTCTATTTGATCTGGCGAAAGGTCTATGGCAAGATATTCCATAATATTTGGAAAATTTGATAGCAATAACTTCGTGATCCGTCCGAATCCACAACCTACTTCAAGCACAGTCGAAAAAGAAGACGAAGAAACATTATTTTTCAGATAATCAATCAGTATTTTCTCCTGTAGTTCAAAGTTTTTGTTATATCGAAATTCTTTTTTGTATGTCTTTCCATGACTAAACCAATATTCATGAGGAATATATGACATTTAGTAAAGGCCGGATGTTATTCTACTTAAGGGTTCTTAGGCATTACGTAGAATGCTGGGTATGAGGAAGCCTCATTATGAACAAGTAATTTTTGCTCACTACAAATTTTCCCCTAAATCCATCGTATACCAAGCTTACTAAACAAAGTAAACCGTAAGGGATAAAGGAACAATGCCAGATTTTGTAGCTTCTATTAATACAATTTTTGGGATGCCTCCTAGAACAAAATCCGAAATACATTCAGGATAAGCAACACCTCTGCTACCCATCTTAAATCCTGGTTTCGGTAATTTGTTATTAAGTTGTCATTCTTATAATCATTATTAGATTACACGATTGTCAGCATCTAAACTATCTTGAGCCAATACTAAACAGGTATGGTTTCAAGGATTCTTTCTTTGGAGTTTGTACTTGGGTAGGAAAAACAAAAGACAGTCAGACTTGGCAATATATAGCAGGATGATGGAATTGACATGGAATCGCACACCATGACGCATGCTCATCAACAAGCCAACTGACTGACCGGATCAAATCAATGTCTTACTAACCACGCGGTTAATGCAACAATTGTTGGGTATCCTCTAAACTGAAAAACGATCTATCGTTAACGTACTTAGGGGGTGGTCGTTAGGTTAACATGAATCTAGATTCACTATCTATTATGTGAAATTATCATTTAGTTTGGTTTTGTTGCGGTTTTGCTATTGGTAACTGGAAAAAAGGAAATGCACCACTACCAAGAGCATAAGGCATTTGTCCGTTCCACCGGTTAATCGATAACCACTGAAGGTACGCCGGACTCTGTTTTAATTGTACAGTAATTAT
>DAOM01000012.1 GCA_002501855.1 Candidatus Nitrosopolaris nunavutensis | reverse complement strand
ATTTCTCCTGGACGAATTTCAAAAGGTAATAATGATTCATTCGTACTTATCAACTTGCTGGACAGTTTGGTAAAGACATCTAGCTCAACAGCGGGCATCAGTGTCTTTGATATGCAAACAACCAACCAATTGGCAATTGAAAAATTGGATTTGGAGAAGATGCTGCTTGAATTTCTGAGGGTTTTATTATTTTTCCAAAGAATCAGGACTAGAATTCACATTACTCTCTTGAGGAGTCATATAAGTGAGTATGATAAATAACTATATTATTTCAGAATTCTCTTTTCCTATACCGCTACATGGGCTATGGATATGTAACTATAGCAATACTGGTGGAAATAAAACTCCTTAATAGGATGCTTGTCCTTCTGATTGATCATGAGTTATGAAGAGACCGTTAAGGATGTAGAAAAGACATTGGGCATGCTCCCTGGATTTTTTAAGAATACACCAAAAGATGTTCTTCCACAAATGTGGCCGCTGTTTAAGAAATACCAGATCGGCGAATCTCTAATCCCTAAAAAGTACAGAGAAATGATGATGCTGGCGTCAGCCGCTGCTACAAAATGTCCATACTGTCAGACTTATCACAGAGAGGTTGCAAAAATGTTTGGCGCTACAGACCAAGAGTTAAACGAATTAGCTTTGGTCGTAGCTGAAAGCGCCTTTTGGAGTAATATATTGCATGTACAAAATTATGATTACAATACTTTTGTTAAAGAGCTTCAACAGATTGGAGAACATATGTCAAAACAAAAATAGTCAAAACGGCATTCTAGGATAGGGTAGCATAGCGCAGAAGAAAGCGGCATTGACAGATATACTAATACGTCCACTCAGAGAAAGTGATATTTCCAAGGCCGATCATGTCTTTAGATTGGCTTTTGGTACTTTCATTGGTTTACAAGATCCATTGACATTCTTTGGTGATGCAGACTTTATACGCACACGATTTATGGCTAATCCATCTGGGTCCTTTGCAGCTGAAGTTGATGGTGAGCTTGTAGGATCAAATTTTGTAGCTAACTGGGGTAGCGTTGGTATTTTCGGACCATTAACAATTCGTCCAGATCTCTGGGATAAAGGAATAGCCAAGCAGTTGCTCAAATCAACTATGGATTATTTTGAAAAATTAGGTACCAAGCATATTGGTTTGTTTACTTGGGCACAAAGTCCGAAGCATCTGGGGTTATATCAAAGATTTGGCTTTTGGCCACGATTCCTTACTGCGATAATGGCTAAACATCTAGAGGGTGATGGAACAATTTTCGCCGATCAAGCAACAATGCCAGATGAGGAGAAGACTTCGTTGCAATGGTCCAGATATTCTGAGGTAATAGCAGAAGATCGAAGAGGATGTCTCAATGGGTGCCGTAACTTAACTACCGCCATATATGATGGATTGGATGTGCAACATGAAATCAACGCAGTTAATACTCAAAGTCTGGGCGATACAGTTCTCCTCTGGCATGACGAAGGCAGAAGAAGGCTGGTAGGCTTAGCTTTATGCCATTGCGGAGCTGGTACCGAGGCTGGAAGCGGAGCATGCTACATCAAGTTTGGCGCAGTACTCCCAGGGGCCAATGCCGCTATCTATTTTGATAGGCTCGTCCATGCTTGTGAAACATTTGCGAAAGCAGAAGGTGTGTCCCGTCTTGTAGCAGGTGTTAATACTGGAAGGCATGAAGCATACCGCAAAATGATATCATTAGGTTTTCGCAATGAAATTCAAGGTGTAGTCATGGATAGACCGAATGAACCTGCCTACAATAAACCGGAGATTTACCTGATTGACGACTGGAGATAACAAATCGATTACTCCCGGATGATACCAAGTTTACTTCGGATTCATACTCAGTTGATGAATAAATTACCGTTTTGATTCATATATCGACTGAAGCGGAGATTTGAATAGATTGAAACAGTTGAACTTACGGCTTATTGTGAAGGTGCTGATCTTCTCGTGCTCTTTTCTAAAATCTAGTAGTTGTCTATAGCGTGGCGCCCCTTTAGGCTACAAAAAGACAAGCGCTACAAGAAAATATGAATTTGACAAAAAGACAATACAAACAAGGAGTATATTTAGCCAAAAAGGAAGACAATAAGTAACTAACATGACCTCAGACTGGAAAACAATACAAAGCGACCTAATCTTCCAAAATCCATGGATTGAATTGTATCAAGACAAAGTCGAAATAGGGACCGGAAAGATGATGCATTACACATGGTATAAATCTTCAGATGTTGCTGTTATCGTTCCGTTTCTTGACAAAGACACCTTAGTTATGATAAGGCAATATAGATATCCATTACACAAAGTATTACTTGAATTTCCCGCAGGTCATATAGAGAATTATGAGGATGCTGAAAAAACAGCTAGACGTGAATTATTAGAGGAAACTGGTTACCTTGCCAAAGAGATCGAAGAGCTATATGCATATCATCCATCAGTTAGCATATCAAAACAACTTGTTCATATCTTTAGAGCAAAGAACTTGTTTAAAGGGGAGCCTAAACATGATACCATGGAAGACATAAGAACGATTGAAATGGTATCTGTTAAAAAATTACAGGAGATGGTAAGCGAAAGGAAAATTGACAGTGCTGGAACCTTAATTGCGTATCTTATCTGTTGCACTGGAATATTATGATTTGATGATACAGATCGATTGTCGAGACTAATTGAGACATTTTTTTGCCAATTGAGTATGTAATCAGATCTTATCGAAACGATTTGAGAGCTATACTTAGGTGTACCTTTTAAGCAATCCTATTTCTCCTTAGTTCTACGCCTCTGACGAATGGAGCTAAGATCCTAATTTAATATCACATATTAGTGGCAATGGTACTTCTCTTACTCGCATCGCAACCAACAAGACCAACAATATGCAGGGAGAACTCAACGATCACAAAAGTAAACACTACTTCAACTGGTAATGCAATTTCTTGTCTTCTCCCCCCAGCGTTGCTAATAACAATGGTACACAGTCAGTCTCTCTATTTATCGAGCTAAGAAGTCTATTCACCCAGGCGTTAAGCAGAGAGCTCGAGACAGAAATAATTAAGAACCAGAACGCGAGGGATGAACTCTACAACTTATTGGATAACACATACTATGTCGATTCAAACAGATACAAAATTGACCACACAACAACAGATCTGGAAGACAGCGATTAAATCGCACTTTAATTCTTAGTCTCGTTCTCTTGCAAAATTGCTGTCTCATGGAGGTGTGAAACTTTTTTCTAGTTTGATGCACAATTTTGTATCATGAAGGTAACGTATCATTGCCTCCATGTAACAAGGAGTTTATTGATATGCAAATGGCGGAGGAGCATATCGATTCAACTGGCCACGAACTTATGGAGAATTTTTCAAGGAATTGATAAGTTGAACATATGAATATAGATTTGAAAGTGATGAAAGAATCGTTGCCTGGGTTCACTGTACAGTCTATCGCGTCGAAGGGTCCAGATGCCGCTGTATTACGGATAGAGGGATACTTAGCAAAGATAATTTATGAAGAGGCCCAAAAGATCGCAGCTGAAATTTACGTGGTTGCTCCTTAGCTCGCCTACTTTTTGATTTATGTTCGACGAGTAGTTGAAATATTTAATGAGACAGTTACTGTAATCTTTTGTCATTTTGTTCCCAGTAAGGAGATCCTATATTCTTGGAGAATCTCAATATATCTGAGTGGACATTGCTGTAGCTCTATATGTCAAATTGGTACAACCAGCTGATAATCAATAAGTGCGGTAAATCATGAAAGACATTAGACTGGTCTTAAGTGTCGTTTTACTATTGCGAGTAATAGAGAAGGACTTACCCTAGTATATCATGCACTTCGTCACTATACCCGTCCGTATATCCATTACAGAAATCCTTTGAATGTGTGCTTGGGCAATCGTAGTTAAATGCATGTATATCTTGACTACTTGACTCCCAATCATGATTAGAATTGTTGACACCCCGTGAATAACCTAGATTGTATGATACTCCTCGGTTGTACCCAGGTACATATCCATTACAGAACGTCTTAGAATGTCCTAAGGGACATGAATTATTGAATTGGTGGTGTTCATTTACTGCATTATTGTATCCATCATGATTTCCTATGTCATAGCAAGCTGGAAATCCGGGCTGACCACAATGTGTGGGATCAGTAACTCCCTGTACATACGCTCTTCCATTACCACCACTTCCGTATTCATATCCGTTACAAAATGCCTGGCTATGACCTGTTGGACAACTAGTCCCGAGGGCATTCGTTCCGGCTTGATAGCCTAAAGTATAACAGCTAGGCCATGCCGGTTGATCGCAATGTGTCGTATTTCCTGCTCCTGCATTCCACCCAACACAATATTTTGCGCTGTGACCACCGGGACAACTAGTGCCAAGATGGTTCTTTCCAGATTGGTAGCCTAAACTGTAGCAGGATGGATATCCAGGCTGATCGCAATGTGCAGCTTCTTGTTGAGAAGACACCCCTGGATTGTTATTATTAATAGTTGGACCTCCAGCAGCTGCCGTATATGCATTACAAAATGCCTGGCTATGACCAGGAGGACAGTTGGTTCCAGGAGCGCTCTTTCCAGCTTGGGAGCCCAAACTAGCACAGGATGGGAATCCAGGCCTATCACAATGCGCAGTGCTTTCTTGTCGGGAGGACGGTCCTGGGCTATTGTTATTACTTCCAGTACCTCCTCCAGCATTGCTACCACTACTACCGCCAGCGCTGCTACCGCTAATGCCAGACGGGTTAGCTCCTGTCGATGATGACGAGGTGGTCTTTGTTGCATTCTTTGCAGCCGCATATACGGTATGATAGTTAATTGAAACAAAACTTGCTGTTCCAGACAATATCATCAACAATGTAGTTACCGAGATTATACTCAACATAGCTAATTTTTTAGAGTTGGAATCTTTGAAAAAATCCTTCATTAAAATGTGAATAGACGGACCAAATATGTAAGTTTACAAAAACCACAGTCTGAAATCATACTTCATATTATGGCTTACCCAAGAAATAAGTTTAAGAAATTTCATATAGATAGCTATAATGCAGAGGACACAAATGTAAATGCGGTAAGAGACTCCATATCTGTTGCAAGATTTCTGCCACTAAAGAGTTGACATTAAAGGTGTTGAAACAGATTAAAAATAGCGAAGGTATAGTCAACTATGCTGTCAAGGCTGATTTTACTACGAAGCATTTCTGAAGCCGCACATGGCATAGCAATAGAATGCAAAAAGCCTGTTTTAGTGATACTAAAAATGATTCAGAAAAGATTTTATTGTATAATTTTCTGGAATAATGTAAGACGGTGTTTGTGTGGCCTCAAAAGACGAACATCCAGAAAGATACGGTTGGTG
>DAOM01000363.1:806-2938 GCA_002501855.1 Candidatus Nitrosopolaris nunavutensis | reverse complement strand
GTAGGAAATCTTACCATTTGGTAAGTAAGTTCTGCAATCAGCCTGATGGCTATATTTTATAAAGTGATCGCAATGAAGAAACACAAGAGGGTAGTTTCCTGACCGAGCATAACTATAATATTGAGCAACCTTTTTGACTATTGTTGCATTGTCTTTACCGTTCTCAAACGGGTATGCAAAGGTTGTTGTGTATATTCCATGACCAGCAAGACATTGCTTTGAATGACCTATTTCATAGTCCAATTCACTTTTAGGCATATTTGTCATATTTTGTAGATGATTCATAGTATGAGCTCCTACCTGGTGTCCCTGCTTGTATAATGCGATTATATCATTCCAAGTCATTTGTTCAACACCTTTTCCAGCGAAATTGATTACCGAGCTTGAATTCATTTCCTTTGCTGTCTTTCCCACGAAATTGCAGACTATAAAGAAACTTGCCTTAAAGGCGTACTTATCTAGAATGGGTTTTGCGTTTGTGAATTGACTCATGTATCCGTCATCAAAATTTATAATTGCTAGTTTGGTACCACTGCTATTAGTGCCACTCATGTTAACACTACTCCTATTAGAATGAGAAGCCTGATGAAAAACAGCTATCGTTGATGGATGCTGTACTTTTATTGCAGCTCCTAACAGTGTAGTCTGTACGTTTAGTGATAGGAATGATACAGCAACCATCAGAATTACAATCGAGATTACTATTTTCAACTAATCTTATTCAAATTTAATCGTCCAAATAATATAAAGCATAACCTATAAAATCAATCAAAGGAATGGACTTGCAATCGACATGCAGACCAACTGCTTAGATAAACATGTAAATAGAAAGGTCTGCCATTGATTATATGGCTAAAGAGCAACAATATCAGAAGGTAGCAAACAAAAAAGATTTGAAGGAAGGTGGTCTTCTCAAGATTGAACCTAATGGTAAATCAATTGTCTTGGCTATGGTAAATGGTAATGTATATGCGATGGATTCGATATGCTCACATGAAGGTGGTCCTTTGGAAGAAGGTACACTTGAAGGATACAATCTTACATGCCCTTGGCATTATGCTGTTTTTGATATCCGAAATGCAACGGTTTCAGATGCAACTGTTTGGGCTACAGAGCTTACCTCATATCTAGTAAAGATAGAAGAGACGACAGACGATATACTAATAGATTTGCAAGGAGAAAATAAGTTACAACAACAATAGAAAACAAGCCTTGATTAGCCTCACCATATCATCCATATTCTGATACTAGAATTACCATAACTGAAAAAGGGGCTGATGACCTCGAAGAAGAAGGAGTATCAAAGAAGAATGTTGATAGTAAGAAAGGTAATAAAACAACAACAACTACTGATTAGTTCAGCTTGGTAACTTAAGCTTATCACAGGTCTTGTCAGTTGACAACAAACGTCATTAACACAGTAACTGCATCTGACTTTGAAGTGCGAAGGATGAAAAGATCCTCAGTAAAAAGAAACGTCGACACGACCATCTAGTGAGACTTGTCACCTGTGACTCAGGCAATAGAAATATCTGAAGGGGCTTGCAGACTAAGCTTCTTAAGGAAAAGACAGATGATGCATCATAAGCGCAATTCTTTCAGAGGCAATTCATGCAGCTGTAGGGGTGTATTGATTCACATTATGGTCGAATATATATTTCATCTGTTGCAACCCAACAAGTAGGCCAAGCGAATGTAAATGGTACCAAGCTATCCCTTATGCCTGGCCCCCTCCCGCCACGTCTTGAACAGCGAAAAATGGTTGAAAGAATTCAATCTTTGATTTCTATGGCCGATGAAGTCGAAGAATCTGTGAGACAAGCGGATTACTATATCGAACGAATGAATGCATCTGTACTCACTAAAGCCTGTACAGACAGATTGGTTCCTCAAGATCCAAAAGATGAGCTAGTATCAATTATCCTGGAAAGGATAAATACAGAAAGAAAAAAGAAATTAGGTGTAACAAAGTTTAATGAATTTCACGTTATGACAGTCTTGGGATCAATGAACTTCGATAATCAGAAATATGGAGTCAGGATAGAATGCAATGACCAGGTTTACTGCAGACGGTGTAATATGGAATTTACTTCAGGGGATCAGATAATCAAATTATCACAACATATTATAGA
>DAOM01000363.1:0-514 GCA_002501855.1 Candidatus Nitrosopolaris nunavutensis | reverse complement strand
TACCTTATGAGATGATAAAGAACCATTTTATTGTTGAGGACTAAGAAATGACTCAGGTTCGGCTTAAATGTAAAATTTCGGTAAAGCTGAGACTATAGAAATAGTGCCTCCCAAACGCTTTGATCCCGAAAACGACATAGAATTTAGACATGGGAAATGTGTATGTAAGGCAGATAACTAATAATAAAGAATTGCAAATTGACCAATCTTCTTCGAGACAAAATTGGTACCAACAGCGCCACCTATTGGTAATAGGATATTCTTTATGTTTATCTCTGTTGCTGACATATCCGATCACTACATTCCAAATAATTATACGATAATGACAAATTAAGTTAGCTGGTATATTTCTGTTCATTTTACAACTAATACCGGACAATGGGCATAAGTTACTACGCCCGAGGCGGTACTTCCCAGCAATAATTTCTTAAAGCCTGATAATCCTCTTGAGCCTATTACTATTAAATCAACACCCTCATGTTCAGCATAATCTACTACTGCTCCTACTATTGAT
>DAOM01000310.1:1617-5006 GCA_002501855.1 Candidatus Nitrosopolaris nunavutensis | reverse complement strand
GCCGTATTTTTCGTTTAGAAGTTTTTTAGCACGTTCCGATTCATGTTCACTAGCAATCTGGATCGTACCTTCAACCCATTAGCCTTTCGGCCGTGCTCTAATATCACATGGCACTATGCGCACATGCGGATTGTTTCGTAAACGTTTTACTTTGCCTGAATTCTTATCCGTCCTGACATAAATCACCCCATTGTCTTGAACAAATGCAACTGGCGTCCGAATCGGTTGTCCATTTTTTTCGTAAGTTTCCAGATTAATGTAATTTTGTCCTTGTAATTCGGATATCATGATAACTAATCTATAGTTCTGAATTGATATATATACTGTTAGCCAAGAGTTACCTTGTACGACAACCCATACTAAGTGTATCTGTCACAATTCGAGAAGTATCGTAGAGCAAGATTAGAACATTATCTCGAATTTCCGGCCAATCTTCAAGGCAGAAATTAAGGCATCACAAATAGAGCATTTACCATAGAAAAAGGAGAATGCACATCTCTCAATATCCTTACAGTTATACAAAATCCCGCATCTAGTACATTGATGGCAACATTCCTGGATATTGTTTATATCCAATCTTAACATGAGTTTAGCTTGACCTCATCGTAATAAGCGCGCTTCCTGTATAACAGGATTAGAGTCTAGTATAAGAACGTGAGGAGTACAATGTAATGCACAGCATCTTTTTTTGGATTATTATTGTTGATATGTGACTCCATATTCCTCAAGGGTCAGTAGGGATAATAGTTTTCGCACTTGCCAATTAGAGTTATATTGTAAAATCTTATGTCTTTAATCATGGAGAGGATATCTCTATCCAAGCTTACACACTATTTCAATGACCTCGATCCAAATAAATCGAAGCCAGATAGCGTAGGAAAAGCCGCCGAAATTAATCTGGAGGTATTTTATCGTGACATATCGTTGTAGTATAAAATTCAACCTCTTTATAATAAGCGCCTGAATTATTTTAACATATGTCAGCCTATCTTATACCGATTAAACAAGTATCATCTGCCAACAATGAGAGGAGAATTAATAGTACTACCATAATACAATGAAGTAATAATTCTTTTTCATTATTTGTGGTAGCAAATTCGATCCTTAGCCGCAGGTATCACTTCATTATCTAATGGTTTGTCTCTCGTTTGTGTTCTGCCACTACATTGTTACGGTTACTGTTGGCACATAGAAGTAAGTAGACTAACTATCATTGGAATTACTGAGGCATAACTTAAGGTCAAGAATTCCTGCTCATTAGGCCATATTTCCGTTAGTAACAAAATTGGAGGGTGTTTACTTAACAATAACCTTTCTTATCATAGTGGGATGTATGATACAGAAGTATGGAATCTCACTGATCGTATGACGATGAAATATGCCTTTCGTGTATAATTTGTGAAATATAACTTGTTCCCCTGCTTGCAACATTCCTTTAGCCTTAGCCTTAGTCTTTACAGTTTTCCTATTAGCATTGTAACCAGCCTGGATATCATTAGGATTGTTTGAAGGTAAGTTTGTCATCTTATCATCAAATCTACCAAATCTAAATCAAGAGGTTGCATCTGTTAGTTCCTCCTTTTCTGAATGAAGACCGTTCACTACATCAACAAGTTGTTTAAGATATCCTAAAAATTCATCTCTCATGTACTGCAATTCATCGTTTCCTAGTGTATACATCTTGTCTACATTATCCTTTATTCCCTTGATTGTTTTAAGCAAAGCAAAATGATCTGTGTCTGATATCATGTTACCACTCTCTCTTCCGATCTAATATATCTCCAACTATTGTCTTTGACCAATTCCGCGAATGCTCTCTCCCCTCTCTCTACATAAAGACGAATCCCATTCAAATTAGCACATGCTGCTCCAGCGTCTATGATCTATAGAGCCATCGAGTCGATCTGCATCTAGTGAATGTTTTGTATAATTGCCTATCGTTGTAGTGCTGCTAATAACCTTAGAACTAGCTAGCATAAACCAGCCTATTTTGCTTTGGCGTGGCACCGACCGCTGATGATGGATTGAATTTGCGAATCGGGTGGATTATAAAATATAACGCTCTTCTTTGCAATAAATATTATGATATGTATCTAGTCTTCTGGCTGGACTTCACGCATTCCATACAGACGATCCTAGGACTTCTTAGCTCTTTAGTTTGATACTTATCATTGTCAGGACGACCTCAATTCTTACATATCATGTCGGATAAGTAAAAACGACTCATACTCGTATTTTTGGTAATTATTCTTCATTCGCATACCCTTTCGGCTTCAGCTAAACCAGCCATACTCAGTGTTATTTGTTCATTATCAATTGTATGAATGAAACCATAATTCTGCAGAGATTGCACAATCTCATCTGTAGCTTGGTGGACATCTGTGATGGCACCAATACCAGTCGCCATGAAGATATCATATCTATTAAAACGTCTATCTACAATACCTTGCGCTGTGCGATACAACCGACATAGAAACCTGTCACGATACATCCGAAGTTCATCATCGTTTAGAATCATAATTATTACTTACTCGAACGCTGAAGGGATATAACTGTAAGTGTAGCTAACTAAGCAGTAAACAGAAGTCATCTACGTCGAAGGCCTACGCTGTCCGTGTTGTAGGAATAGATTACGACTGAAGCCTAGGCTAGGAGCTGCTATAATAAAAGTATTGGAGATACAAAGAACGAACGAAAGTAAAAAAAGAGAAGATTAGTTGGCTAACCTGTAGGTGTTTGCTTCACTATTCCTGGTGCGAAGCTGGAGGCACTTCCACCACTTGCTTGTGCTTCTTGTTCTGGTGCAAATACTTTAGCAACCCCATGAGCACCTGTTCCTGAAAGGCCTGACGACAGTGCAAGGTTCAAAGTTGGAGAATAAGCGGAAATGCAGATCCAGAACAATTTAAGGTAACGGTGGATGCTACAGCAACTGGATACGATAAAGGATCTGCGACAACAACATTTATAGTAACACCTAAAAATTTAGTCAATGCGACAAACACAATAAACGCAACTGCTGCTACTAACCAAGCCATTAATGAGACTATTCCAGAATTCGCCGCAATTACTGCCAGCTTTATCAAAGTGTCTTAATACCAAAAGGTTATAGAAGATTAATTCTTTGGATAAGGAGTGATCCATTACCGCGAAAACTTGAAAGAGAACCAGAGTTGGTTTCTCCATTTCAAATGACAGAGGAGCAGAAGACTACAAAGCTATATTTCAGAATTACCAAGATTACAGGAGCTACGTATATCGGTCAGAAGTCACACTGTAATAGGTGCTGGGTTCGTTTTTTTGATCATAACACTAATTGTATCTTTCTCCCTCCGGTTTCATTTCTTAAGAATTACCTTGATTTGGTCTTTATGAACTAATGTGTCTAC
>DAOM01000310.1:1061-1325 GCA_002501855.1 Candidatus Nitrosopolaris nunavutensis | reverse complement strand
ATGAACTAATGTGTCTACTAAACCACTAGCAATCTTGTCAATGTCTCCATATACACTGTTATCACATACTTTTATTGCGTCGATTGCTCTGAATCTCCAAATATTATTAAGCGCATATTGAATTGATATTAGTGCGGTATAAACTATCTTGCCAAGTGAAGTAAGTATATATTTTTTACTACCGTCTTTTCTTATTATCAAACCATTCCTGACCAAAGTTGCTAACCTTTGATAATACTTTTTATGAGTAAGTTGTAGGTTTCT
>DAOM01000310.1:657-802 GCA_002501855.1 Candidatus Nitrosopolaris nunavutensis | reverse complement strand
TTATGAGTAAGTTGTAGGTTTCTGCAAATGATGCAGCTCTCTACTCCAGTAGTATCTCGTTCAGCTATCAATCTAAGGATTGCTAAAGAATTATCATCCGAGATTGCTAACAGTATGTTTTGAATCGTAGAACTATTATCTAATG
>DAOM01000310.1:0-388 GCA_002501855.1 Candidatus Nitrosopolaris nunavutensis | reverse complement strand
AATCGTAGAACTATTATCTAATGTGTGTGATATATGTAAAGTCATTGTATAATAAAACGTTGTGAATTCCGACTTGCCTTTAGCAACTCTTTATCTTTTGAACCACTTTTTTTGTTCTGTAATTTCTTTCGTTCCTTTATCTCCAACTAAAATAGTTTCTTACCACACATGTTACAGTAATATGAGCCACAAGTAATACAACAAATGAGAAAGTTGTCTACTCCTTTGGAGGTTAGCTGAACAAAATCATGTTCGTGAATTAATTTATTTTCATATTTTGTTGTGTTACTTAATACATCAAAGTCTTCATCAGCTACGCTGCAGTTAACTGACCTATCCCAAGTGAATTGCTTTTCCTCTTCACTATTCCTATCCACAGCTGCAAGGA
>DAOM01000009.1 GCA_002501855.1 Candidatus Nitrosopolaris nunavutensis | reverse complement strand
GATAATGGCATTGCAGACGCAAGTCATAATATACAGGTGAATTCGGCGAGCAATACAGCAGACGTACACATTAGCAACCATGGTGGTCATTATCATGGTGGTAAGATAAGCAACAGCGGCAATGTGGTACAATCTATAACTCAGTCAAACGATATTCAAGCCAGCAATAGTGGTAGCAGCGGCAGCGCAACCGCAAATAACAACGTGCAGTCGAATGACGCAAGTAATTCTGCGACAGTACACATTAGCAACCATGGTGGTAAGATAAAGGACAGCGGAAATGTGGTACAATCTGTAAGCCAATCAAACTCCATTAGTTCATCTAATAGTGGTAGTAGCGGTACCGCACATGCAAATGGTAACGTGCAGTCAAATTCAGCCAGCAATAGCGCAGACGTACATATAAAGAATCATTAACAGAAACTCTCTTTTTTTATTCTGAATAAATATGATCTAGTGTTTCGTATGTACTAAAATGCTCACGCTAAGCTTAATATCGCTCTAATCAAGCCACTAACACCCGATTCATTGCTAAGCGTAGCCGCCTGTAACCTATAGCTTGTTGTTAATTTTGGATATTTTGTGCCAATATTGTGAACACTAGCGAGCGCGAGAATCAGAACATCCAGGATCTGCTAACCCGAAAGTTCCAGGCCGTTATTCAGTTCTTCTAATCTCTAGGGTTGGCATGATATAGCGGAATTACAGCAGAATGGAATGGACATTGAGTCGCATACTATGACTCACGCTCATTTGAATACTTTGTCAGAAGAGGCACTATCATATCAAATAGGCCAATCATGTCCATGGCAGCAGCCACAACGGAGGAGGGACATCTCCATTGTTTCATAAAATCGCGAACTTTCCTGTCTTTGAAGTAACTCATAAGATAATGCCAAAATGCTCTCAGAATTGGAAGCCTCAGAGAAAATGACGCAAGCACAAGAACTAGGTCATGGATCACTTTGGAAGATTCAACATCCAAAAGTTACGACACTAGTATCTAGTTCTTATCGATTAAGTTTAATCCCATTCAGGTGTTTCAATCTTAAGATAAAAGTTAAATAACTTAGTCAGCACAGCATGTTATTCTGCTCGCAAGTGGGGCATGCATGGGTCGTCATGCCCCTTATATTGTGAATCGTGGGATGGAGCTTCCTCTTTGGTTCTCAACTTAAAAAGCGGTTGCCTGTATTGGAGCTCATGCTAGATTTTCACGAGTGGAGGTGAAAATTGCTGCATCGCATACAGTTAATTTCAATACGCCAACATAGACTCGCTGATATCTCACAGGGGAGGGCGAATTACTTTATCCAAAAAAAACTCTCCTGCTCTGTACGAGCTCCTTACCAACGGACCTCAAAGAAGAAACTAATACTACAGAAAAGTTTAGTTTTGCAAGAAGCTGACTGGGGCAGACTTTCATTTGCATTATCCACAGTAAGCAACAATTCACCGGCGGAAAAATTCCTATTCCTAAGTAACCTGAAAGGCCCAAAGATCCGACTGACCCATAATATTTATATCCATTAGAGGCTGTTGGCAAGTCATGAAGATGAATTCGAGAGCGATATTAGCAATTTTTTCTATTTTTGCGATGTTCGCATCAGTATCTGTTGTTTTACCCGTGGTACCGATACCTACTCATGCCGCTACTAGCATATGCACAACAGTCCCTGGCTCTGCATGTATAACTTTTGGAAAGAACCCTGAAGAATGTCGTGCAACCTTTCCCCCGTGTCATCCTGTCACTCACAGACAAGCTATTCTAGATACAAGAGACGAAGTAATAGCATGTAAAATTAAGTTTGAGTCTGAGGGTTGTCAAGTAATAGTGAAACATTAGGCGTATCAGCTAGAGCTACATTATTCATTTTCTATTGGCTTGCTTGGCTGGCGATACTGGATAGAAATTAACTTTGCAAGAATAAGAATATTATTCACCTAATACACGAACCTTTCCAAAATCTATTCTGCCTAATACGAGGTGTCTTCTTCTCTTCAAACTGGTGATTGTGTGAGACAGTCATTTCAAATCAACAGGGAGGATTCATAAATCAGAAACCTAATGTTGCTCAGGTTTCATAAACTACCATATAGCCTACGACATGATAGAATAATCTCTTTTATGATAACTACGATCTATTGACTGTCTCCGAGACCTTTGTTTCTGTCTACGTCCTCACAACTCTGTCTACTATCATCGTGAGCGCCGTGCTATAACTTTTTCTTTATTATATTCGAACTGCAAAGCACCACAGGTACGATGGAACCATTACTTTGATACTGGAGCTGTTTGAGAACTTGGCATTAGAAGAAGCATCATAAGATCTCGCAGCTCACGGAATGGCAGGGTTTGATAATGGAAATGCAGGGAAAGATCTTGAAATTCCGGATAGCTATGAGGTACTGCCAATGATTGCAAAGACACCCTTAGTTGCTCTAATAGATGATTTGTTTGTGTTCTTGTAGACTTCCTTACGACACAGTGGATTGATACTGATGAGGATGAGGATGATGACCAATCACTTTTTCTAAAAATAACTCTCCGGCTCTATAGGAGCTTCTAACGAGTGGGCCAGCTACAACATATTTGAATCCCGTTCGTTCGGTAGTTTCCTTAAACCATTTGAACGTCTCTGGAGTGACGTATTGAACTACTGGCAGATGTTTGTATGTCGGTTGAAGATATTGTCCAATTGTCAATATATCTACTTCAGCCGACCGAAGATCGAGAGCAGTCTGCATAACCTCCTCATCGGTTTCACCAATGCCTAGCATTATGGAAGATTTCGTAAAAATTTCCGAATTAAATTCTTTGATTTGTTTTAACACTCGTAGCGATTGGCTGTATGATGCTCTTCCATCTCTGATTTTATGACTAAGCCTCAAAACCGTTTCAATGTTGTGGCTTATGACTTCTGGCTTGGAGCTAACTATTTTTTCCAGTGAGGAGATGTTTCCTTGAAAATCTGGAATTAATGGTTCTACAATAGTCTTTGGGCATAGCATTTTTATTGCTTTTACAGTATTTGAAATATGACCAGCTCCTCCATCCTCCAAATCATCTCTGCAAACCGAAGTAATTACTACATATTTCAGTCCCCATTCTTTAATTGCCTTGGCTACTTTCAATGGTTCCGTTGGGTCAGGCAATGCAGGTTTATATCCGCTTTTTACAGCGCAAAATCTGCAATGACGCGTGCAGAGGTCTCCCATTATCATGATTGTAGCTGTACCACTCCCCCAGCATTCTGCTATATTCGGACATCTTGCCTCTTGACAAACAGTATGAAGATTCAGTGTAGAAAGTGTTTGTTTGACATTCACATAGTTGTTATCCGACGGAGCTTTTATCCTCAGCCATTCGGGTTTCTTTATTAGGATGTCTCGCACGTCCACACGTAATACAGACTGAGAACCATATGCACAATAATAAGGCTTTACTGATTGGTAGCAGCAGTAGTG
The DNA here is from genome assembly GCA_002501855.1 of Candidatus Nitrosopolaris nunavutensis. Lineage (GTDB taxonomy): Archaea > Thermoproteota > Nitrososphaeria > Nitrososphaerales > Nitrososphaeraceae > Nitrosopolaris > Nitrosopolaris nunavutensis. The sequence goes on along the minus strand of DAOM01000009.1, from coordinate 4,716 downwards.
GTGGGAGTGTGTCCTGTATACAATGAAGACACCTTTTTACGAAAAGCACAAGTCGCTAAATGCAAGAATGGTAGACTTTCACGGTTGGCTTATGCCATTACAGTACTCTGGGATAATTAGCGAGCACATGAGTGTTAGAACCAGAGCAGGTTTGTTCGATGTCTCACATATGGGAAGGTTTAAAGTTGAAGGACCGAACTCGCTGGAATTGTTGCAAAATTTGATGACAAACGATATATCCACGTTGCAACAGAACCAGGCGTTGTACTCGCTAATGTGTTATGATACGGGCGGGATTGTGGATGATTTGATCGTCTACAGGATAAATAGAGAAACATATCTTCTGGTTGTTAATTCATCAAATATACATAAAGACTTTGAATGGATTCTTGAGCATTGCCCTGAAAAAGCAGAATCAACAGCAATAAAAATAGAAGACATTACCGATAGTATGGCACTGCTTGCATTGCAAGGTCCTTTGGCATATAAGCTCCTGCAATCGATTGTAGTGGATATTAATTTCGAGCAGCTAAAGCCATTTAACCTAATAAACACAAAGATCTTTGATGTAGAATGCATCGTCTCACGAACAGGATACACGGGAGAAGACGGATTTGAACTCTTCTTTAACTCCTCAGAAGTACAAGTTTGGGATAAGCTTTTGCAGGTAAATGCGGGACTTGACATAAGACCTGCGGGACTGGGCGCTAGAGACTCACTCCGGCTAGAGGCAGGCTTATTCCTTTACGGCAACGATATGGATGAACACACAACGCCCTTAGAGGTCCCGTTGGCATGGACCGTCAAGTTTGACAAAAAACAAGACTTCATTGGGAAGAAAGCATTGCAAGTAAAGAGCGTGACCAGAAAACTCGTGGGTTTTGAAATGCTAAGCAAGCGAATCGCTAGAGGTACAAATGAGGTTTTAATCGCTGGATCAAAGATTGGCTGGGTTACGAGTGGAGGGTTTTCTCCTACACTTAATAAATCGATAGGCTTTTGCTCTGTTCCTTCAGATGTTCCTTTGGACCAGATAGTTGACATCAGTATTACTAGAGGAGCGGGAATAAAAAAAGAAGGAGAGGAAAGACTAGAAGATATTACAGCAACGCCGGCTGCAGCTGACAAAGAAAACCTATACCCGGCAAGAATTACAAGTACCCGTTTTTACAAACGAAATAAAAAAGGTTGAATGAGAATGAGAATGAGAATGAATAAGTAAGTGAGTGAGTGAGTAAGGATTTATACTTTATACTACTATACTCGTAGCGCTGGATGAGCATGCCTGAACCTACTATTAGATTTACAAGAGAGCATGAATGGGTAGTAATGAGAAATGAAATTGCGACAGTTGGGATTTCGGATTTTGCCCAAGATCAACTGGGCGAAATAGTTTCTATAGAACTTCCTAAAGTCGGTAGCACATTTAAGGTGATGCAGGCAATGGCAATTGTTGATTCTGTAAAAGCGTCATCCGATATTTTTTCTCCTATGAGTGGAGAGGTATCTGAGATAAATGAGAATCTCCTTGAACACCCGGAGCTAATCAACCAATCGCCATATGAATCAGGATGGATGCTAAAGATAAAACCCTCGCAGCAACGGGAATTTGATAGTTTGATGACAAAGGAAGACTACGACAGGTTCGTTGGCGAAGAAAGAGACAAAGAAGACAAAGAGAGGAGAGTGTCAAATAAGCCAAGTTAAGGCTAAGGCTAAGGCTAAGGAAAGGAGAAGATGATAACAATATGAATTATGTACCCACCACAAAAAAAGACGAAAAAATAATGCTAGAAAGGGTTGGAGTAAAGTCAGTAGAAGAGTTAGTTGATTCATTCCGTCCCATGATTTCAAATGAGAGATTGGATCTGCCTCCCGCATTGACTGAGATGCAGTTAATGCAACACATGAGGAACATATCCAAGGGAAATAAGATTATGAGGTATTTCGTTGGAGCCGGCTCGTATAATCACTACATCCCTTCGGCTTTAAACCATCTAGTGATGAGAGGAGAGTTTTTGACTGGGTATACGCCATATCAAGCAGAAATTAATCAAGGAACATTGCAGGCAATGTACGAATTTCAGTCTTTCATATGCCTTCTAACTGGAATGGATGTGTCAAACGCTTCTCTGTACGACGGAGCTTCAGCGTTGGCCGAAGCAGCCCTTATGTCAGCATCCTACACTGGGAGAAAACAAATTTCAGTTGGAAACAATATTCATCCACAATATTTTGAAGTTCTAAAGACCTATTGTGAAGCTGCAGACCTTGAGATCACTATGAATCAAGTTACCCAGGAGACTGCATGTATTCTGACACAAAACCCTGATTTCTACGGAAATGTCGAGAATCTATCCTACATATCAGAAAGAGCACATAAAGTGGGTGCGCTATCCGTTACGTGCGTAGTTGAGCCTACTTCTCTTGCAATAATAGACCCTCCTGGCAATTACGGGGCTGATATTGTTGTAGGCGAAGGGCAGTCCTTTGGTATACCGCTAAACTTCGGCGGACCGTACCTTGGATTTTTGGCAGTTAGGAGTTATTTGTTAAAAAAGATTCCGGGCAGAATATGCGGTATGACGAATGACTCTGTAGGAAATAGAGGATTTGTTCTTACACTTCAGGCACGCGAACAACACATAAGAAGAGAGAGAGCGACTAGCAATATCACGACAAATGTGGCCTTAAATGCCTTGGCCGCAACAGTATACCTGGCACTCATGGGTAGGAGCGGCTTGATTAGAGTAGCAGAAGCTTCATACAGGAACGCTCATTTGCTCCAAAGTAAGCTTAGCGCACTAGGTTTTCAAACACTAAACAACTTACCATTCTATAATGAATTCCTAGTGAAAACACCAAAGTCCTCCAAAAAAATCCTTGCTGATTTAGCAAGACAAGGGATCTGCGGAGGGTTAGAGGTAGGAGACGACAGGCTTTTAATTTGTTGTACGGAAATGAATACTTCTCAAGATATAGACGATTTTGTGTCTGCAGTAGCAGAAAAAGAACAAACGGCATGAGTAACGCCGATGACCGGATTGGAGTAAGAGCCGAGGGGGAAATGGAGAAGCTGCTATTTGACTATCCTGAGGGATGTATTACAGAGCACGTTCCATCTTCGTCATTGGATCGTTCTATCACTGGTTCTAATTATGCAGACGTCCAAATCGAAATTCCAGACAACATCAAAAGAAAAATTCTTCCCATTCCAAATCTGAGCGAGATTGACGTCGTTAGACATTTCACCAAGCTGTCCAGAATGAATTTCGGTATCGATGTGGGTCCATATCCACTTGGTTCTTGCACCATGAAATACAATCCAAAGATTAACGAGGATATCGCTAGACTGGAGGCATATGTGAATCTTCATCCCTATTGTCCTGAAGATTGTCAACAAGGCTCGCTGCGACTAATGTATGAGCTCGAACAATATCTCAAGGTTCTTACTGGCATGGATGATTTTTCTTTGCAGGCGGCAGCTGGTTCGCAAAGTGAGTTGATGGGTGCCATGATGGCCAAGGCGTTCTATAAGGAAAAGGAAAAAGAAAAACAAAAGAATGAAGGCAACAAGAGGACAAAGATAATAATCCCAGATTCTGCACATGGTACCAACCCAGCAACTGCTGCCATGTGTAAGTTCGAAATCGTATCCATTCCTACTGATTCGCATGGCAATATTGATCTCGATAAATTCAAAGACTCACTAAATTCCGACGTAGCTCTTGTTATGCTGACCAACCCTAACACTCTTGGTCTTTTTGAACAAGATATACTCCAGATTAGCGAACTAGCTCACTCTAATGGCACGTTGATGTACTGTGATGGGGCGAATATGAACGCTTTTTTGGGCATCACCAGACCAAGAGACCAAGGCTTTGATATGATTCACCTTAATTTACACAAGACCTTCTCGACTCCACACGGTGGCGGTGGACCGGGTTCAGGAGTACTAGGAGTAAAGTCTTTTCTAGCCGACTATCTTCCAGTTCCCCGTGTTCGAGTAAGGAAAAGTCCTTCGAAGCAATCCCGGAACGAAACGGAATCTGATCGAAAACAAAATTCTGGGACGAATAACAACTCTGATGATTATGATTATGATAATAATTATTATTTTCTTGATTTCACAAAAAGAAAATCTATTGGTAAGGTCAAATGCTTTTACGGTAACTTTGGGATGCTTCTAAGAGCATATAGCTATATCCGGGCTTATGGCTCCAATATAAGAAGGGTTTCCGAAAATGCAGTACTAAATGCGAATTATCTTCTAAGCTTACTGAAGGATGTCTACGAGCTTCCTTACGATCGAAGATGCGCGCATGAGTTTGTATTATCTAGTAGAAAGTTTGGGCAAAGAAGTGCGCTGAACATTGCGAAGAGATTGCTAGATTATGGTGTTCATCCACCTACAATTTATTTTCCCCTAATCGTTCCTGAAGCGCTAATGATAGAGCCAACTGAAACTGAGAGCAGAGAATCACTAGAAGCATTTGCATCCGCATTACAAAGCATAGCTAAAGAGTTGCGCGAGAAGCCTGACCTTGTCAGCTCGGCCCCTCACAATACCCCTGTTAGAAGGCTTGATGAGGTACTGGCAGCAAGAAAACCGAACCTGCGATGGAGTCCAACATCAGCGTTATCGACCTAAGCCTTCGGGATATGGTGACAGTACTAGTAGGCAATCAGATGGTAGTAATAGTAACAGTAATAGTA
>DAOM01000252.1 GCA_002501855.1 Candidatus Nitrosopolaris nunavutensis | reverse complement strand
ATGAACTATGAACTATGAACTATAAAATTCGTATTCACCCACTCATTTATTCATTCATTCTTTTGTGCAATGAAACGACAACTGGTTTATACCAAGTTACTTATGATCTGTGTGTAGCATATTTTCTACTCAGCTAAATGCATGTCCAAATAAAAAAAAATAAATTCAAAAAAGAAACGGTGATATTGAAAGAAACTAGTAGATGTTTGAATAATATAGAACAGTAATTATTAAATTACTTTTGTACGTTTTCTTGGCATGGACATTTACTCCGAGGATAGACCTTGGGGAAGCTTTGAAAAATTTCACGAAAATCAGCAATGCACAGTCAAACTAATCTATGTTAATGCGAACTCCAGACTTAGTCTTCAGTATCACAGCGAAAGATGGGAATTCTGGAAAATCGTAAAGGGTATTGCAGAGGTGCAACTAGAGAAGAAATTAATAATTTTGAAAGAAGGTGAAAGTATTGTGATTCCACTGGGTGCAAAACATAGGGTGAAAGCAGTAGAAGGACAATGCATTATTCTTGAAATATCATATGGCAGATTTAATGAAGATGACATTGTAAGACTTGAAGACGATTATCGGCGGACAATATCAAACCGGTCAATTGGCGCTTAATTGCCATCAGTTCCATGACGAGTGCAATAGAGAGATAAATAGATATGAGAGCATTGTTTTCTCTTATTTTAGTACATAACAGTCTGATTTGAAACCTGCGGGTCTGTCTGTCCTTTTCTGCGAATACATTCCGCTGGATCTCTTGCTATTGCCTTGTTTATAGAGCTCATCAAAAAGCAGTTTCATCAACATCGACATCATATCATTATAATTGTTACAATATTTAGGAAACAATTTTATCGAAATACAAATAAAGCCCCTTTGAATGTTTACCCGATATGAGCGCAAGCAAAAAACCACACATGAATTTAGTGGTTGTAGGTCATGTCGATAACGGTAAATCAACTATCGTAGGCCATATGATGGTAGATTTGGGTGTTATCGAACAACGCACCATTGATGCATTTGCTAAGGAGTCAGAAGCAACAGGAAAAGGTGATACCTTCAAGTATGCTTGGGTTCTAGACAGTATTAAGGACGAAAGGGACAGAGGTATTACCATAGATCTCGCTTTTCAGAAGTTTGAAACGCAAAAGTATTTTTACACTTTGATTGATGCTCCAGGTCACCGAGACTTTATTAAGAATATGATAACAGGCGCATCAGAGGCAGACGTAGCCATACTAGTTGTCTCGCTCAAGCCAGGTGAAACAGAAGCGGCTACTGAACCCGGTGGGCAAGCCAGAGAACATGCGTTTCTTGCACGAACTCTGGGGGTCGGGCAGATGGTTGTCGCACTCAATAAGACGGATGACGTCGGCTATGCTGAGGCTCGGTTCAAAGAGGTGAAAGAGATTGTCGAAAAAATGTTAAAGTTGGTAGGCTACAATACAACCAAAATAAATTTTGTCCCGGTCTCAGGATGGAAGGGAGACAACCTGATCAAGAAGTCTGAAAACATGCCGTGGTACAAAGGACCCACTCTTGTTGATGCTTTGGATATGTTTGATCCTCCTGAAAAGCCTATAGGAAAACCACTCAGAATCCCTGTTCAAGACGTGTACTCAATAACTGGGGTAGGCACGGTTCCTGTTGGCAGAGTGGAAACCGGTAAGGTTAAGGCTAACGAAAAAGTTATAGTTATGCCCTCCGGGATTACTGGAGAGGTAAAGTCGATCGAAACTCACCACACACAGATGGACTCGGCAGAGGCAGGTGACAACATCGGTTTTAACCTCAGAGGCGTAGATAAGAAGGGAATAAAGCGTGGAGATGTAATTGGCCCAACCGATAATCCTCCTACGGTGGCGAAGGAATTTGAGGCACAAATCATTGTCATCCATCATCCTACTGCGATGGCCCCAGGATACACGCCAGTATTGCATGCACATACAGCACAAGTAGCGGCAACTCTATCAGAATTCCTCGCAAAGATTGATCCGAAAACAGGAGGCACGGTAGAAGAAAACCCAAAGTTCTTGAAGACTGGGGATGCCGCAATTGTAAAGATAAAACCAGTAAGGCCACTAGCGATTGAAACCTTCAAAGAATTCCCAGAGATTGGAAGATTTGCTTTAAGAGACATGGGCACAACTATCGCTGCCGGCGTAGTCAAATCGATTACAGAGAAATATGACCCGTCAAAAAAACAATAAGTGAAACAAGATGCCACAAGAAGCACGAATAAAGCTTACAAGTACAAACCTATCAACTCTTGAAGGAGTATGTACAGAAATAAAAGGAATTGGAGAAAAAAATGGAATCAGATTGAAAGGTCCGCATCCTCTCCCGACTAAAAAGATGAAAGTTGTTACCAGGAAATCGCCGTGTGGACAAGGAACAAACACTTATGACAAATATGAACTTCGTATTCACAGACGAGTAATAGATCTAGGTGCTGATGACAGGTCAATACGACAGCTAATGAGATTGAAAATACCTGATGACGTTTACATTGAAGTCTCCCTCACCCAGTAGTTATTCATCTCGCTACAATCAACGAGAGCACAAAATCGAAGAGGGCGACAACAAAAATTTGATATTGGAATTTAACCATACATCAGGTAATAATTTCAAATTCTGCTGTTCTTGTTTAAGTATATGAATTCCTAGATAAATAGAGGCTAAAACGATAGATTCAAAATACAGAGAACCCGAGTTGAAATATCATGAGTCTTGAAGACCTTCGTTCCAAAGCTCTCTTCCAGAATACCATAGATGTCTGGATAATGTGCTGTGAAGAGAAGGCGTGGGACTGGTATGATGTTGAGGCATACAAACATTTCATTTATTATTTAAAATCTAAAGGAGTGAAAATGCAAAAATTCCCACTCTGTATTAAGGAGTCAGGTGGCATGTATGAGCGGGGCCGAGACAAGTCAAAATTCCTTGAACAATTGTCTCATTACAACTCAGACGATGCCGGTGCCCACACTATAAAGTTGAGTGTAGAAGTTCTCTCTACTATACGTTCTTTTGAAAAGGCCAAGCCGTGAGCAACCGGCCTTCTCCTGTGGATTTAAATGACTATACTAGCTTATGTAGTCGTGTGAGTGGGAACATAAAGAGTGTTCTTGCCAGACTTGGAGAACAATCCAAACGCGAGCGTTCTGGAGAGATAAAGGTTCTTCCGGAAGACGAGATGCTTGCAATCACACCTGATACTGGGATGTTTTTTAAAATACTCCTTAGTGCTATGCATGCAAGGAGAATTCTAGAAATAGGAACTTCTGTTGGTTACTCGACACTGTGGTTTGCTGAAGCAATGATTCAGGATGGTACGACTAGACCAGATGGAGAAGAGAAACATATTATCACTGTAGATATGAATCACTCAAAGATCGAAAGGGCCACTAAAAATTTTGATGATGCTGGAGTCAGAGGCCTGATTGAAGTGCTTGAGGGTAGCGCAAGGAACATACTTCATGAGCTATTGAAAAATTTCGAAGACAAGAACCACATTAAAAAAACAGACGGCTTGTTCGACTTTGTATTCTTCGATGCAGACAAAGACTATTTGAGAGAATACTTTGATTTGGTTCTTCCAATGCTAAGAAGCGGGGGCATTGTTGCAACGGACAATATGTTGTATCCCGAAGATTACCGGCCTCTTATGGCGAAGTATGCAAATTATGTTCGCAGTAAACCTTCCCTGCAGTCAGTAACAGTACCAATCGGAAATGGCGAAGAAATTACAATCAAACTAGCCTCAGAGGCAAGATTATAGAACCGTTCCCAATTCAATGAACATCGGCATATCATTACCCTTAAACAAGAGACGTTCCTAATACCCCGCACGACATGATATGGGCATCACGACGCGCTGGCTTTCTTTTATTGTATAATATGCGGGTACAATGTGTTTTGAAGTAACAGATTCGTATTACCAATACTCACGTAACTTATTCCGATACTAATTATCATCGTCGTTTTTGTTGTAGGCTTACCCTCAGATGCCCTCTGGTTAAACGTGGGTTCAAAATCTAAACAACAGAAGTCGGTTACAGATATCAATAGGCAGCCGGGTTTGTGTCCAATTTGTGAGCATGAAGAAGCAAAGTCTGTTTGCAAAAAAATGTGCTTGTTGCCTTGTGAGGCATGGAAATTTAATCGTCGTACCCCTCCCACTAGTCCACTATTATGAAAGATATAATGTAAGCGAGGCTGGGTGAGGTTAAGTCATGTAAATTAATTACGAAGGCGACATAAATCTATATTGATCTAACTATTGACATGGTTCTCATCTAGAATGTAATCCAGCAACGTTTCGAGGTCTATCGTTGCCAGACAACAAACTTTGTCCGCTGCACCGTAATAAACAAATAATGTACCGTCGATGGTGCAAGCCCCGGTGGGAAAAACCACGTTGCTTACGTCTCCATTCTTTTCATATAGCTCTAACGGTTCGAGAATAGGTCTTTTTGTCCTTCCGAGGACTTTGGTGGGATCCTTGAGATCAAGAAGCGCGGCGCCAGCCCTATAAACAGCCTGTGTATCTTTTCCGTGGTATATCAACAGCCAACCATCTTTAGTTTTTAATGGGGGAGGTCCTGCTCCAATCTTTAATGCCTCCCATTCTTGCTCCGGTTTCAGAAGTAGAGTATGTTTTTCAAAATTAGTAAGGGCATTACCCTCCCCAAGCCAAATACTGGGTCTATCTACTCCAAATTTTGAACCGATCCAACTGGCTGGCCTATGTAAAAACAAGTACTTATTTGTATTTCCTCCTTTTTCCTCTGCATTAATTGATTTTAGATTTGTTTTTTCTGGGAAAAGAACAACATCTTTATTGTCTGATCCTTTGCTTGTTATGATGCCCAGTCTTGTATAATTCTTAAAATCAGTAGTAGTTGCCAACGCAGTAGATGCTGTTGGGCCCTCGCTCACGTAATCCGAAAGTATCACATAACTTAAAAATATCTGGCGATCTATCTCTACCAGCCGCGGATCTTCGATCCCGTATTTTTCATACTCCTCTTCGGGTGCCATAGCAGCGTCTTTGGACCTATCAAACCAAATCCCGTCTGTGCTGGAAGCATATCCTATTCTTGAGATATACTTTTCATATTCGCCTATCGCTCTATAAAGCATGTGAATTCTATTATCACAGCACAGAATGGCACAGTTAAATGCGGCTTTGGATTCCCACCAATTAGATTTATCTGGAATGAGGAGGGGATTATTCTTGTTTCTTTCTAAAAGAATTTTATTCATAGAGTCTCAAAGTTTGCAGAAATTGTTAGAATAATGTGTATTACAACTACTGAATTGGTTAAGATAATAAGCCAGCATGACATTGATTGGTGATTCTCTCGAGCATAGTGCCGATCCTTTGAACCACCTATCATGTAATTCCTCCTTGTGTTATGCTGCAAACCGACCCTTCATATCCATTATATTTCCAACCATTATACACAACTTATAAGACTATCTAAAGAAATTAACTAGGCAACGTAGATAAAGTGACACATATACTAATCGTCCCTTGAGGAGAACACTATCTACTTCCTTGGGGAATGATATTTCTAAAGTAAATCGGATTGTAGATATTCTGCTGATAAAAAGTCAGCTGGGTTTTCTTCTTCTTTTTCTTATTTTTTGTAATATCGAATGTAGCTTGAGCAAAGAGATGAATAGAGTAGCATATATTTATTTATGTACCGCGCACAGAATCCTAGAATTTAGGAAGAAAGGATTTATATCAATAACATCTAGTTTAATCTATGGGTTTTGCACAGTACATGGCCAAGGAGTTCATGAAGGAATTAGGAAATAGGTCCAAAGAATTTTATGAATTTATAATGCCAG
>DAOM01000115.1:1448-2872 GCA_002501855.1 Candidatus Nitrosopolaris nunavutensis | reverse complement strand
TCGTCCACATCATACCAAGCCACTGGAGCGCCACATGAATGACATCGTAAGGGCTTAACTTTCATTGCTTATTTTTCATCCTTAAAGTAGTAAGCTTCTGTCATCTCAATCCATCCTTCTTCATAGCAATATTTCTTTCTTCGCCTAATTTCACAAGTCATTTCTCATCACACTTTACAGGACATTCCAGGTGTATGCTTAACTGTGGTCATTTCTATCCCCATCTCTCCTGATATCCATGACATCTATAGTGCAGTATCTTCTCTGCGCTATCAAGCAGTTCAAGATCCCCCTGCCGTTCATTCAATTTGTCTAACGGCAGTTTGTAGTCAAATCCTTCATTTTTGTGCGTATGTATCCATATTTTGCTTCCTTCCTCTATCTTCGTAAACTTGGAATAAAAGGGGAAACTTATGAGGAAATTGTAGAGAGCAATTAGTCTTTACGAGAAGGAGAAGAGTAGGAAATGACGTCAGTACTCTACCGATGCGACAAGTGTAATGCTGAGTTCATAAGTTCAGAGTCACTTCAGAACCATCAAGCTACAACCTGTAAGATATGACTACCTTACCATCAGCGCAAAGCTCGAAATGTGACTACTGTGATAAAATTTAATCAGGTTTATCATTAACTAGATTCGAATCTGACTTCTACAACATTAAATGCTATTATCTCTGTGACTCTAAAGAAATACTGAATAAGAAATGACAACTCCCACCGCTAAATCTAAACAACCGTCAAAAGAATTCTTAACTGCACTTAAAGACTTGAAGTTGATTTGGGATGCTGGTCGTATTTATTTCCATATACCCGAACTGAAGGAGAGGACTAGAATCAAACTACAAAAACAGGATGACCTTGTAGAATTGGGGAGGAAAGAAGGATTATCGCCCAAGTTCGTATATCATGAGCTGCGTAAAGACGAGTCAAACTGCCTTATATGCAATAAACAAATCGTTGGAAGGAATCATAAGTTTCTGTGTCCTGAATGCAACGATAGAGAGCAAAGACAGGAACATAAGGAAAGTTCAGAACAGAAGAAGAAAGCATTAACTCCAATAGAACGTTACGTTGACAAAATTAGGATTGATGACGAAACTCCTGAGTATGAGTCTACATTTAAACAAGTCAAGGAACACCAGAATGAAAGACATGCACGACACGTAGCATCCATTTTTGGAGCAATAGAAAAACTTACACCTTCCACAAAACCAGCAAACATGACTAACAAGGAATGGCAGAGAGAAAAACAGAGAAATAAACTAAGGGAAGAAGAGCAAGGGGTTAAGTCATGGGCGCAAATTGAAAGAAATCACAAATTTGAATGGAAAAATAGTCCTTGGTGGATAATCGATCACACCCTTAGGGATATAGGTTGTAGGTGTTCCGCCGACGAGCTAAGAGCAGGTGAATGTTGTAAGACA
>DAOM01000115.1:0-1146 GCA_002501855.1 Candidatus Nitrosopolaris nunavutensis | reverse complement strand
ATGAATATATGCTTGACAAATTCAAGGATGCTTCCCAAGGTAGGAGTACAATAATTTGAGTATATTACCATCACAGACGGAGATGCAAATGAAGTGATAGAACGATGACCCTTAATGTCGATAACTGGTTCGTCAGAAATCTATTATCACTAAAAACTATCGTACGAATAATTTTTGGGATATTCTGGGCGATAGACGGAGCACTAAAATTCGCACCAGGATTTGTAGATTCTTTCTCGACCGTAATAAAGGATGCTGCGTCAGGTCAGCCATCATGGCTAGCAGGATGGTTTTCGTTCTGGGCTTCAATAACGTCTTCAAATCCCTCATTCTATGTGTACTCCACAGGACTTATTGAACTTGCTCTTGCCTTCGGTATTATCTTTGGATTCCTGCGCAAGCTTTCATACACAGTTAGCTTGCTTCTGAGCTTGATCATATGGTCTGTTCCTGAAGGTTTCGGCGGACCATACGGCCCAGGCTCAACAGACATAGGAACTGGCATGGTATATGCGATCGTCTCCTTTTTGTTGCTAGTCATCAATGCTGCCTTCGGACCATCAAGATATAGTTTAGATTTTATTATTGAGAGAAAATGGCCTCGGTGGAAGAAGATAGCTGAAATAAAAAATGACTAATCTAGAAGAAGCAGTACTTTGTAGTTGTGGCAATTTAATCAAGGTGGAAGAAATCTCGCAGTTTACCACCCTTGTATTTTTATGTAATTCATGTATCATGGAAATGGAGAAAGCAGTGAATATTTCATATGAAAATGGAGAGATCTGATTTGAAGAAACAGAATCTAAAAAGGCACTAATAACTAAGAACTAAACTAATCTAAGATAAAAAAAATCTCGTTTGTGCTTATTATATAGCCTCACCGAACTTATCTTGTTAATAACTGTTCCACCTCTAATGTTTTGAACATAGACAAATTTTAGCATAGAATTCGATAAATTAATAGAGCCGTATAGCACACAACATAAATATGTCTCGCCAAGTTGAGCTATCCGACGAAGAAATTAAGAAAATAATTGCAATTTTAAGATTTTCAAAAGATTCATGTCCAATAGAGAGCCTTCCAGAGAATATAGATAATGATGCGGTAGAGAGTTTAGTATCAAAGTTTGAAAAAACACTTGCTTA
>DAOM01000131.1 GCA_002501855.1 Candidatus Nitrosopolaris nunavutensis | reverse complement strand
TCATACATATCCTCAAAAAATTCCCGGGAGGAAGGCCACAAAGTCCAACCCTCACTACAAATATTATACCTCCACAATCCACTAATACAAGCAGCACCTTCCTCTTGTAGAACACAAAGGTGACCCGAATACCTTTTTTCCCGAGCTGTAATTTTCATTTACCTCGCTGTCTTTTATTACTTCACCTGATTTTAATATCGTTAAATTATCGATAGCATTGATAGGTCGACAGACCTATCGATGATGCCATCAAGGTCTGTATCGTTAATTCAATTATCAATCTGTGAAAAACCTCTGGTTGATTATCGCTGTTAATAAAGAATGTTATTTCGATAGTCAGATCTTTTGTCTGCAGATGCAATAAACGTAAATGGGTTTACATATTACGCGGTTCATAGTGTAGTTGTACTTCAAAAGTCTTAGAACGCAATTTTGTCTTGTATTTCATATTTCTCGGCCTAGTTCTCAATCTGTACCCGCAACATGGGCACCATATGCCATCCCACTCTATAAACACCTCGCAGACCTGACAACGTTTTTGTCCGCTAGCGTAACGACCAGAGCCTACGGGCTTTCTTGCCTTATGACGTGTACATGTGCCCTTACAAGTCAGAAGATGGTCACGCTCCCATCCATATTATTTATTGAACAAGAAAGTATTTATGTATTGTCACGAATGTCTCTATCCGTTGGATAATCCTGATGTATTAATAGATCATATATTGCGCTAAATCAATACATATATGTCAAATATTGTGCAAAGTGCACGTATAGAAATACCAGCATTTCTATTTTTTTCTCGGAGATAAGGATTACTATTTACTATTAATGTTATTAATGATAAACATTGTTATGGCCCACTCGGAAACGTCATTGCTTTGTTTCAAATTCAAAGGAGAGTGATCTCAGGGTAGATGAAAAGTGTTTCAAATTTGCTTCAAAACGTTTCGTTTGACAAACCCGAATAGCTGCCAAAGTGTGTTATCGCTGAGCTGCTTCCCCTACGTCTTTGTTCGAACAATGAGTCAAATGTTTAAGACCACAAATGCGTTTCTCAGATAAATCGTCGTCGATGCACCAGAGACATTTTCAGTTCCAATATCAAATATGATTCTATGGAAAGTATTATCACTATAATCTACGACAAACACATTATCGATGACTGACCCTCCTCCAGGATCAACCGTAGTTGCCACAGCAAATGAATTTACGCCTGCATCTTGTGCAGAGGTTGATGTATTTAAGGACTGAAATTTGTTTATAGTAGGGGAGAATGCTGCTGGATGGTAGATTAATGGACTGCCTGGTTCTTGATTATTTACCGTCGGTGTATACACTAACAATGATGCTCCTGTAGCGATCACCGAACCTATCAGGATTATTGCTAAAGCAATAGTTCTTGTTATAGCAACTGGCTTCGAATTAATCGACTTATTATTTTTTATTTCAATTGCATTTTGAACTACCTTCGAATTCACAATTTTTTCATTGGAAGAATATTGTTTAGTTTGAGAGTCTTTGTTAAGTTTGGGATTAACAATTTGTAGTACCTCCTTCCTCATATCTTTACTTAATGAGATATAATGAGGGAGAGAATCATATACTGAAATATAACCAAGAAAATGCAAATTTGACACAGCTTGCAATACATTATCGCCGGAGTTATCCGGAAATCCATTGACCAAATTAGACACTTTCGTTGGATGGTGCTTCTTGACTAATATACGCAAAACTGCAATTTCATAAATGTCCACGGGAATGTATTGGAGGAAGGTTTATTTATTTATTGACATGTTTATCGTTACGTCTGTTAACTAAAGTTATTTAAATTGGATATATTGATATAGAAACAGACAAATATGGCCGTTTATCATTAAATATGTGTCGCAGAATGTCAATGAAATCAATAATGGAATTTTGGAAAATCTTTTCTCATCACGAGCCATCGCACAAATTCTAGACTTTTTCTTTGACCACAAAGAATTTGATTATCCTCCCAGCGAAATAGCGAAGAAAACAGGATTGTCATTTAGAACAATATTCAGGGAATTACCTAGTTTAGAAAGAAACCAGTTGATATTCAATAATAGAAGGATTGGCAAAACGAACATGTACAAGCTAAATACTGACTTTGAAGCGGTTGCTTTGCTGGAAAGATTTGTTTTGGAAATGTCCCAATTACGTCCTACTAAAGAAACGACTAGTCAGGATACAAATAGAGATATTTCTGAATCAGAAATAAACCTATCTTAACGTAACCTACGATTGATTCCTTATTGATGTCATTTAAGTCAATATATAAATACCTTGTTGTCAATAATCTAGGCTTTAGGGCAAACAAAATAAGCTTGTCTTAGTACACCAAATAAAGGCCATGTAATAGATCAGAGTATATCAACAGCATCAAGTGGAAATAGTGTATACATTACTTGGTGGACAATATTTTACAAAATCTCAAAATCTCCATAAGACTTTGTGTAAGCCATTCACTGACATATGTGTGACCGCTATCGAGCTGTTATCTGCTAGTTTCTATACCCTGGACTATTACCCACTTTTTCAATAAATGCAATTCATAATGATTTTAAGTTACGTAAAGATCGATAACAGAGAATGAACAAGGGAATGCTAATCACCATAATTGGCGGTGCGCTAATAGTCATTCTCACCTCAATATTTTCGTTTACCCCAAATTCTGCCAATCCGTCATCAATTCCGGCTCTCAAAGTATATGCAATAGGCGTAATCAACAACGAACGAATTAAATTTCAACTTCAACCATTACGACAGGGTGCTGATATATCCGCAGATAATCAAGCAAGATTTCTCCTTTCACAACCAACCTTAACCCACCTTGACTCCTCCGGTAATATTCCTTCAAAGAGATATGCTATGAATGGAGAAGCAGGGTATATTGCAGAGACTCTTTCTGTTTATCACTGTGGAGATG
>DAOM01000058.1 GCA_002501855.1 Candidatus Nitrosopolaris nunavutensis | reverse complement strand
GTAATCTCACTACTTACCTAGAAGGCAATAATTTTGTTACTAAATAAAATATCAAGCACTAGGTGAGGAGGGGGAGAGACTACAAACCTGCTACAACAGTATGCGCATCATGATTTTCGGGCATGGTGACCTCACTCGTTCTTGACCTTTAATGTATCGTAACTATATTTTTGCATACTTATAAGCCATAATAGCACTTGTAATGGCCACGAACAAATCAGATGCGACTGAAATGGAGAAAGAGATTAGAAGTGAGATCGACCTAGTTGTATGCCGAGTGCCGAAAAAGAATCACGACGCGATGGTGCACATCTGCATGCAATCTTATGACTTGCTTAGGAAGTATGGCGTGCTTCGCTCGGAGGTTTTCCAACTCAACAATACCAAGTCCTACGAAGATAAGGGCCTTACCAACATAGCCAATACTGTCTCAGCAGCCTAGACGAAGCGGTTTGGGTGGAGTTACAATACTACAGAGATCGCAAGCACCTGGATGAAGTCAAAGCAAAGTGTGGAAATGATGAAAATATGGGACGACTTTACGAACAATCTTTGGATCTACTTACCCCAGGAGCCAACTTCATCATAGAGGAGTTCGACGCCTTGAGTGTCTAGACTTTCAGAGAGACGCTGCTGAAGCAAAAGCAGATACTAAGGCTAAATACCTGGGATTCATAGGCAATGTCTTCCATGTCAAATACATAGAGGCTACAATGGAGAAAGGGAAGAGAGCCTAATTTACAATTAAAGGACTGTAGCATTTTTTTGTTTACCCCTCTTTTCATCTTCATCTACATAAACAGATTCATCCTCGTCTTCCCTTTCAAATGTTATAACATTGGACGGCAATAAGGTAACGTACGCATCTTTTTTAAAACCAATTGTTTTTCTCGTTCCGTTCAATTCTACAAGGATGACCAGGGCACCGTTGGCTTTGGCTATATACAAATTTCTAGACTCGGTGAAACTCCACGATCCCCCAAATCTACATTCAAGACACGCAATAAAAACATGATCGATCATCTCCTTCGCTTGATATCTTCTTAGTACAGACCATGGCCCAGAACTCATATGATCTAATATTCATTCAAATTATAAATACTAAAATACCATCAAACGAAGGAATTAATAAGTATCCCAATAGTGTGTGCCCTAGCATATATCTTCAGCCTGTTTTCTATTCGCTAATTTATGAATAGCTAATAATGTCAAAGCCGTTGCTTTTTTGTGACCAAAACCTATATCTTGAAACTAGATACCACATAATCATTTCTTTCTGGCATCTGCTCAAATAAGATTTTCGCGCTTTCTACAAAATCAGCAAGATCTTTGTTATCTGGCTTGTAAAAGGAATCCATGTTATCCCTAGTTTCCCAGAACGTTAGTACAACTGATTCTTGAGAATCCCCTATACTATCCATTATTACAAACCCCTTCATTCCTTTTACTTTCCCTTCAAGGTTTTTGAAGAACTGCACGAGTCTTCTTGTACTTTCCTCTCTCATACCAGCCTTTAATCTTGCTCTATTGTGCTTGATGTATTTAATACCTTGATTATCTGACTTTATAGATCTAAATAATTGGATAATTCAGACCCTTAAGAGTTTTCGCGCATTACTGAATCTTTTCTTGATTCACATATGTACTTTTGCATGATGGAGGGCTATTTTATTCAACTATAGTACAATGTTAATTGTTGTTTACAGAGGTTCTGGTTACTTTCACGGTTTGGTTATTTATCTGATGTTTTTACTTTTCTTGCACTCATCCGCGACCCATTGACACAAATAAAGATCTGCCGCTTGCGTCAGCAGAGGAATAAGGCTAATTGGATAACCTCAAAATAAAAGTATAAACCATTCAATGACTAATTATACGATAACATAGAAGGTGCAAAATATTGAAATCACAAGATCTGCTCCGCCTACGTCCTATGTTGCGTCTACTGTATCGCTATTCCTAGGGTAGACTAGTTTTGATAGGTCAAGAAAGAATTGTTGGTTGTAGAAGTATTAATGTGAAGACACTTGTAATAATTTTATTGCCATGGGCTGTGCTATTGCTTCTTGCGAAACGAACGACACAGTTTTACATGCAGATACGCTGACAAGGTAGTGCCGCATTGTTCCTCTAACTGCGGCAGAACTAAATGCTATCCGTCCTTACATGAATCTGCCAAGGATGTTGATTAATTGACAATGAATAGGTATTCAATCTAATTTTATCACTGTCGTCTAAATATTTCCTAAAACCTACAACACGTTGGAAGGTCCTTGCTTTGATATGATAAGACTCCACTCTCTGTGCGCCCACTTTGCTTTTTAATCTGTTGAGTAAGCCGGTTGCCGTTATAGTAACTAGATTAGTCTTCACAACATGCAGTCTTAGTTGACCTTCCTTAAAACTCGTTTTAATTGGTAAACCCACAAAAGCAGATAAGTATTTTCTTAATCGTCCGTATTCGTAACGCCAGTAATAATCGCAATATGGATTAAGGAATCTATATTTTTTTTCAAACCTGACCGCATAGTGTTTTAAAATCCTTACATACTAGCATCAACTATTAGAACATAGGTAGATATGAAGAAGTGTATAATATGACATATAAAGCGATCCTATCGTATGAGGAAGAATAAGAAATGATTCAAAGAACGCTAATATCAGTATCAGCTATGGAAGCAAAGGCTTTACCCAATAGTACAACAAAGGATAAAAGGAAATACTGCGTTACCTGTGGCACTCTAGCAACACAAGAAGTTTTGTTCAAGGTGATGGATGCTACTCTGATTGAAAGATATTGCGATAAATGTGTCACGAATGTAAATATTTAGGAATTACAGA
>DAOM01000244.1 GCA_002501855.1 Candidatus Nitrosopolaris nunavutensis | reverse complement strand
GTACACTATCTTTGCAGAGTTCGAACTGGTTGCTTTTGGTTCACCTTCTAATAAACCATGTCGTGGGTCTGTTAATATATGAAATTCCAATCTTGTGTTTTGTACATTTCCACTCACTGTAAGGTTGATGGTTGTCGGATTATTCTCGTTGGTTCTGATATCCTGGTTGTTTGCTAACAGAGGAATGGAGAGGGAATGAGGAACAGGCGAAGCATATGTTAAAATCGGATACGCAACTACCAATAACGAGATTGAAATGGGAACTAAGAATATGATGTTTGCGTGACCTAACATGGCTTCCTTTGTTTTCTTACTTGAACTTAATAGGTATTTTCTCGAAAATCAACCCAGACAATTGTAATATTATAATTTGGTTTCTATTGTCACAGGTTTATGAAAATGATTTGAAACAGGTTCTCCATTTGCGGCAATATTTGTAGACACGGAAATTATGTGGTTTCGATTCATTAGATTCATTAGATTCCACAAAAACACCAAAAGTGGCACGATGCAAATTGCAACCGAAACTACTTTAACTGACAATTCGCAATTGTAAAATTGATAATACCGAACCGGAAACCTGAAGAACAACTGCAAATCTGCTCAATGTTTGAGCATCGTTAGCAATGGCCGCATCGAAATTGAGGGCTACCGTTAGAATTAAAAACTTCACGAACTACAAAAGAGAGCGGCTTTATACATGAGAAGATTACGTGAGTGATGCAAGGTTTCCTATTAATTCTACCATAGCGTCAGTTATGGGCAGATTAGTTTGATGCTCAATCCAACACCATTCACCGGTTGGATTAATCTCCAGAAAATGTACCTGGTCTTTCAGATCCAAAATAAGATCGATAGCTCCGTACTTAAGGTCAAGAGTTTTCATAATCTTGAGGCAACCATCGGTAGTCACATCGTCCAGTTGAATAGGTTTCTTCGGAAGGTCAACTATTGGACTCCTATGCAAATCATCCTGTGCATTGATATTAGAATGAGAATCTATTTCAGCAGCGAAAACTCGTTCTCCTACTAAAATGACTCTTAATTCCGATTTCTTGTGCACTCGTTCCTGTAATATACACAAAAAAAATTCATCTGGACAGTAGGGAATGGTCCATTCGTAGCTTGGTGACTTAACATGACGATATTGGCGATAGCAATGAAGTTTCTTTAACGTACTACGTTTAAAAAGTACAAAATGATTACTCACAAGAACTAAAGAATAAGCAGCAGGACTACTTGGCGAAATCTCATCTGCGATGATGAACGCTTTGAGAAGATGGATGTTAGATAGGAGTACAACTGCAATCAACCATCTCATATTATTATTATTATTTGACATTAATAACGAAGACTTTTTCGGCCACGAACTGTTCTTCCCAGCACGCAACGCAATGTCCAAGGCATAGCTTATTTCCTGAACAAAACGCTATTATTACCGAAAAGTGAGCCCATCTAAAGCATTGGGCCGGCTTCGAGAGAACTTAGAGTGCAGCCAAATCCTTATGAGTAGGTATCAAATCATCCTCTAGGATGCTTTAGGTATCAAATCTTTTCCAGTCCTCGACAAAGGATTAACTATGAAGTCATGGACCGAGTCGCTTTTATAAGCGCCTCTTCCGAATTCTCCTGTGTACTCTATGCTGGCCAACCGGTAGGCCCTGTATAAGAATAGCTCTAGCTCCGACAAAGGTGTCATAGGCACACTGATCAATTGGCATCTCAAAGTGTTCTTTCAGCGGACTATTTTCTCCTACGATCATATTGAATGAAGTAGCTTCGGATGTGCTAACTTTCCCGTTTAGATCAATCTCATTAGCTTCACCGCCATCTTTTATCCATAACTTGCACCATGTTCTACCACCTTCCTGAATATCCCTCCTACAAACAAACTGGCAATCTGCTATGCTCTGCAACACACCCCCGTCGTATCATCACACCATAAATGTTGCGAAACACTATCATTGTTGTTGATGGTCTTTCTTAACTTCCCTTATTACCTGCTCTAAATACGCTTTCATATCCTCCTCTGTAAGAGAAGACTGAATTCCGCTCTCTTCTGCCATTCTAGCTTGATTTTGTTTTGTAAATTCTATAACCTTTTTCTGTATCTGCTGTTCCATCTGAGCCATTCCAATGCTGTCCAGTAATCTTGATTCCTTTATCGCAATACTTCGAATTGATTGTCGTAATTTTGAGTCTTCTGCTAGAGAAATTGCTGAAGAATAGATGCCAACTAATACCAAATAAGATGATAAGCCTATAAACGAGGCTGTGGCCAGTCCAAACGGTGGATAAGGACCAGTAGCTAAAACACTAGCTTGGCTTGAAGTAAAAAGTAGGACGAGCCCATAAGCTGATATAATCATATAATCTCTCACAATACTACTACTACGTCGGACATTTCTTGCTACAATCCAAAAAGCAATACCAAAAAGTATACCGCCAGCTGGTTTACTGAAAGTAAAGATCAACGTAAGGAAAACGCCATAGAAAAGAGCTTGTGAAGTGAGTAATGGTGCAAATAAGTTTAAGGATATTGCAAGAAATTGGCTTACAAAAAACGCTAACGGAATACTTAAGATAATCCAATACTTGACCCTGCCTAATCTTTGAGTATAACGACGTAAAAGCAGCGAAGTGGCTCCCCACATTATCATAAATGACAGAACTGATAATATATCATATGCCGAGTTAAGAATAGCCTCTATTGAACCCGGAGCGAGAAAAGGAATATTTTCGCCCAGGTGTGGAACGATTTGCTGTGGTAGATTATTATAAAGAATGAGATCTACGAAGAAAAGGGCTACTAGTGCATTAGCCATAAATATTGCAGAAGCAAAGCCGTATGAAAATGCCACAGAATTTCGGTTTGACGCGTACCACGAAAAGAACCGCTGGGCAAGTAGAGCCGTTATAACCACGGCTAGCCCATAGCTTATCGAAGTTGCTGCAATCAATAGGTTAACATTGTACTGTGATGTCAAAACTAATTGCAGAATTATAAAAATAAGAATCGCTGTTAATGCATACTGAACTATTGTCACTATTTTATGTATAACATCGATTCGGAGCTCCTTTTTTCTTATGATCTCCTTGCTTTTGTTCTTCACAAATGCCAGAATAAGGTACTGCCCTATCAAAGTTATACTTATTATAACGACAAAGGAATCAACCCTCTGAGAAGATCCCGACTCACTAGTGGTAAGTATAGAGGTTTTGATGAAGGAGGTATCTATTGTTAACGCAACAACTACAATGATCACGGCAGCGAAAATTAACCGGTTGCTATTTGTTATAGCCATACTGACAACCCCACCAGTGTATTACTCCCCACTTCGAGTACTTTTTTTATGTTCAAACTATATAGGTAAGGAATAAGAAGTACATTACATTTATTTCCCATCACTATCTATAACTTCCAATTCATTCTCCAAATTGACAATGAACAGTAGGGATCTAAATGTTGTATCGTTTATGTGTTTACGAAAATTATACAATGGATTCACGTTCTTTCCAATATATACTACGATGTGCATGAGCATAACGTGGGCGTAGGATAGCACTTATAATAAAGTAACATGTGAAAATACCAAAATGGAGATTAGAAGCAAAAATATGAATCGCCAAGCGAAAAAGGTTCTACTGTTGTCGGCCGTAATAATGGGAGAACTCCTATTATCAACAGTAATTCCATTTGCCTGGGGCCAGACTACTAATAGCAATATTGGCCCACAAAGCTATCCGTTAGACTCCAAACCATATGGTCTCACGTACGGCGAATGGACTGCCAAATGGTGGCAATGGACTATTTCAATCCCAAAGGACATTAACCCAGGGGGTGACACAACTGGCAAAGATTGTGCTCTAAAACAGAGCGGCCCAGTCTGGTTCTTAGCTGGAACATTTGGCGGAGCGGCCACTCGGACATGCAGTATACCTGCAGGAAAAGCGATTATGCTTCCTCTGATCAATGCAGAGTGTGATTATCTAGCAAAGCCAAATCTCAAGGCTGAACAGCAACTGCTTGCTTGCGCAAAATCCGAAAACGAAGGGATAACAGGTTTGGATGTTACTGTAGATGGCGCAAAGACACAAAGTTTGCATAATTATAGAGTTCAATCTCCGTTATTCAATTTTACATATCCAACCAATAATATCAATGGAGCTCCTGTAGGGTCTACGCAAGGCGTATCAGATGGTTACTGGGTTCTGTTGAAGCCGTTGCCTGTAGGATCTCATACGGTTCACATTGCTGGGTCGGTCGTAAACTATGCAGGTGGTGCTCTCAATAATTTTGGAAACGAAGTAGCATATCACATAAATGTGCGGTAAATCTAAAACCCGGCGATAGTGGCGAACCTTAAAGGTCATAAAAATGAAAGTCTTCATGTATATGTACCACAAAGCTCAAAGAATGTTGGCCTGTGCAATCGGAGGAATTTATACTGGGTAATAGGGAGAATATTTCAGTATTTTACGATCCAAGCCCGTATAAACCCCTGGGTTTTACGTATTCATACTGGAGTAAAAAATGGTACGAGTGGGTGCAATCTATACGAAGAGAAGAGAATCCAGCTACAGATAACAGCGGTAAAAATTGCTGTCAAAGACAGAGTAATCCAGTATGGTTTCTAGCAGGAACGCCCGGTGGTACAGCTAGGCGGAATTGTAGCATACCTGCGGGTGAGAATCTCTTCTTCCCAATCATCAATGAGATGTCTACTACAACTCAGTGCAACAAGAGTGGGCAGAATTTGATCAACTATTGTAGTAGCATAATAGATCAAGTTACTAACAAAGAAGTGATGTTTGATCATGAGAAATTGGTGTGTTCGCAATTAGATCCCTATCGAATTCGGACTGACCTGTTCGATTTCACTCTTCCGCAGGACAATCTCTGTGGAGTGGCAGCAGGGCCAACAGCGGTTGTGTGTGACGGATATTGGATCATGATAAAAAACGAAGCTCTATCTGCTGGAAATCACATACTTCATTTTCTTGGAGAGCAGGCAGATGGTTTTAGAACAGAAGTGACTTATAATCTGATGATAGAGTAAAATAGCAAGTGTGTGCTGTATATATTTCTGTGCAGCCTCACCTAGTAGAGTGGGACTAGACGTAAAGCTAGAGTGGAACGACGAACTCCTTATAAGTTCGCTATAGATATATGCATCAATGAAAAAATTCCCAAATAAACTGATTCATTGGATATATGAGAGGGCATATTAACATGACAAATAGCATAGAGGTCTTTACTTTAGGTAAAAAGATCAACGGGAAAACTTATGGCCTCTGGACAGCCGAGTGGTGGAACTACATGATTTCATCAAATGCTAAAGGCAGCGGAGGAGTATTTAAATTCCCAAATGATGATGTCTGGTTTCTAACATCCGAGTTTGTCAACGAGCCTGCTACCCCACAGATTAATGCCAAAATAGATATTGGTGGGCTTGTTTTATGTCCATGTGACAACCAGTTTATTTTCTCTTCGAAGGATAAGTATGAAGAACTCGAAAATGTTTCTAATCTTTTTGTCAATTCTGCAGAGAAAATCCTAGCAACAATTGAAAAGAAGGGTGGAAATATCACACGGCTGGATCCTGTTCGAGTCTATACCTCAATAAGAGGAATCAAGTATACGAAGGATCTATCTAGGAAAACTAAGAGTGGTGAGAATCTCTTTTATTCCATTGATGAAAGTGATGTGGATGTTAAAGAGGGCCAGGAGATTCAAGCATTTGGGGATGGCCATTGGGTTTTCTTTAAGATAAGTGAGCGAGGTGTGTATAATCTGCAGACATACGCTCAAATGCGTGATTTTTCGAATAATGAGGACGTTTTTACGCCACAGGCAGATTACACATTGGATGTCAGCTGACAGCGTATGGGCCGTTAGGATGTTAGTAATGACTGAAAGTAACTATGAACTTTTTCAAAAGAGATGAAAAGCCGTTCGGTAAGACGTGGGAGGAATGGACCGCAGATTGGTGGCGGTGGGCCTTATCGATCCCGAAAGATAGAAACCCTGGTTATGATGAGACCGGGCAAAAGTCCAATGCTAACCAAGTCGACCCAAATGTATGGTTTCTCGTAGGAACATATGGAGGCTCAGCAGAACGTAGCTTCAGTATTCCAGCTGGAAAAGCACTCCTCTTTCCAATAATTAACTTTACGACCTCCTATGCAGAGGAGCCTGCACTCAAGACCGAGTCAGAATTAATCCTACGTGCGAAAACAGATATTGATGACATAACCCATAAAGAGGCATCAATTGATGGATTAAAATTAGTACAAGTAGATAGATATCGCGTTTCATCGCAGCCCTTCGACATGACGTTGCCTGAAAACAACGTTTTTGGAGCAAAAGCCGGTCCGACCCGTGCTGTATCTGATGGGTACTGGATTTTCCTTAAACCTTTGTCTACGGGTGAGCATACGATCCATGCTGCCGGCTCTTGCTCGTCTGGGAAAACTAAAGTAAACGCGATATGGCACATTACGACACAATAAGTTATCTATCTTCAGATATTGGAGTCGTCATCATTCATACAATTCGCATCTAACATATTGCAATACAATTACCTTCCTTGCCTCTCCAGTATCACCGAATAGATCTTGCTTCTCTAGAGCAAAAATTCACCTACTGAGGTTAAACTTTACTTTCTAATTGTGGCCTAGGTAATTTGCATTTCGTAGGTGAACCGTCGCTTTTCCAGTCACAAGACTTCCCAGTATCGCAATTATCTTTTTCATTGTACATGTACAACTGCTTCCCAGTTATTATATTTTATCAACGCTTCGCAGTGACTCTACCTTTTTGCCTTAGTAGTGAATTCTGATAACAGTACATAAATGCCAGCGAGAAACGGCGCGATAGATTAGGCGTATAACGTAGAGGTCAGACACTAGTTACTCATTTTGATTCTTGAATTGTGAACATCCTAGCTGAAAGTCCAATGATAACTTCGTATAAGCAGAATTATGGACTGAGACAAATGATGAACGTCCAGGAAAGTCCTAAACTTTTCTCTAGGCTATCATTTGCTTAATCTATTCCGGCAAG
>DAOM01000327.1 GCA_002501855.1 Candidatus Nitrosopolaris nunavutensis | reverse complement strand
AACAAGATGCCATTCTCTCAGGTAGTGGAACAACAGATTTATTACAAAAACTCAATGAACATGAGGTCTATCTAACTCCAACATCATATTTTCAATAGTCTATTTCTGGGTCGGTTCATTTTGTTATACTTTTCATAATCATCACAGATCCGTATTTCGGAGAGGAAGATTGCGAGGTTCGATAATATAATGCTAGTTGAGTATGAGGGCGACCGAATGCTTGTTGGTGTAATTTTGTTGATTTGACTTTTTATTTCCTCTGATATTTTCAATACTTGTCTCTGTCATATTCATTCCCGCTTATTTGTACTAGAGTACAAAGATAGTACTCAAGTAATCAGACACTGTACTCAAGACAGGGTAAGACATTGTACCAGGTAGACAAATAAAATTTTGTCACTACGACCACTACTTATTCTTCTATCGCGCACCGCAACTTATACTAGTATAGAAACATAAAACATCAGATGCAAGGGAAGTTACGCGGTTTAGGAAACATTTTATTGCCATGTATTAGGCATACTCTGATGAAGAGCATAAATTTTGTTATAGTTGGCGATTATGAAATTGCAAGTGAGTTAGGTAAGAAAGGGACCACAACTGATTTATCAATTTATGACAGAAACACACAAGATACTATTTACACTTGGACTGTGCCCGTCACTTTTCCCGATAAAATTCAATCTTTGATGCAGGCAACTAATATTGCTGAATATGCTATACTGAATGTTACAAAAATAGACAAGTATCTAGTAGAGCAAGTCCTCGCTTTGGATGCAGTCAACTTCAGTGAAGGATTCATCCTGCATTCGTATGAGATAGATGAAATGAAGCTAAAAACATTAATAAAAAACACAGAAATCTCAGACTTCCAATTTCTTGATAATATTGACCAATTAAAACAACAAATGAGTCGACTTGAACCAAAAAGCCTAGAAGGACAGAGCATAATTCCAATAGACCATGCTTTTAACGTAAAGGGAGTTGGAACAGTACTATACTAGGTGTCATAAAACAGGGTGCTGTGAAGACATTTGATCATTTGAAAATTTTACCTAGTGGAAAAGACATACTTGTCAAATCAATTCAAATGCATGATGATCCTGTAACCGAAAGCAAAAGTCCAGCAAGAGTAGGGCTGGCTGTTAAAGGGGTTGATGCTGATGATATTTCTAGGGGAGACGTCCTTTGTTCTCCTGGTTCATTAAATCTAAAGGTAGCAACAGATGCTATTCCTGCAGGATTTATAAAGAGTCCTTATTACAAAGGGGATCTAATAGACAACCAGACATACGTTATATCTGTTGGAATACAAATCAAGCCAGTAAAGATAAAATATAATAATACCGGTACAATTCAAATAATTCCCGAGAAATCATTTGTGTTCTTCTCTGGCCAGAATTATGCTCTTTTAAAGCCAGATAATGTTGGAACAAGAATAATAGCAAAAGGGATCATTCAATAAAATCTGATCTTCGGGACTATTTCTTTGTCATTTTACGGTTCTAAAAATTGTTCGAATTGGTGGTCAGCAGTTAGTATCGTAGAATCTTGAATCAAGTAAATTCTCTCCTCCTGTATATGAATTCTTTAGGCTTGAAAATCACGACAGTATATTTTAACTATCACATGTTGATATGTTCTTATAAATCCTCATTAGTTCTCCATATACACAAAAGGTTTTTTATTTTCTGGTGTTGTCATAATCTATGCGAAATGATATAGATGTGGCTGAATTTTTTAATCGACTCTCGTTGTCTGCTTTTGAAGATATGGTCGGAAAAAGTACTGAGGATATATCTTCTAGGCTTAAATTTTTAGAAGTAAGGTTTGAAAATGACATTAAGGAATTAATAGAACTCTCGGCTGGGAGTAAACCAAGGACTAGGCTACTCCGTTCTGCGAGTGCAGAATTCATTCTAAAAGGCATGGTTAATGAATCCTCATTAACGACACGAACAGAATATATTAATTATTGGATGTCAAAATTAATACTCTGTCAGAAAACTGTCATTTTGCTTGTGAACATTCTTATAAATAAGCATAATCGTTTCAAATTCCTGTGGAAAAAACATGAGGAAAAGGATAATTCTAACACAAAAGATGAACGATATCTGCTTCACATAATCAACGAAGTATATGGACAAATTTACGGAATATGTCAAAATATAGGAACTGCGATTCGTGATTACTTTGATTTATTCCAAAAAATAAACTCCAATATTTCTAAAAGAGAAAAAGATTTCAAAGCTTTACCTGTTCAAGATCCAGAAATTCAGGTATCTGAAAGAATCGATGAGATAATTAGAGAAACTGAAAATTGCCTTCTAGTCAACCCGTCAGAAAGTATACTAGGTCTTTCTGCTGTGAGAATTGGACTAG
Organism: Candidatus Nitrosopolaris nunavutensis; assembly: GCA_002501855.1. Taxonomy (GTDB): domain Archaea; phylum Thermoproteota; class Nitrososphaeria; order Nitrososphaerales; family Nitrososphaeraceae; genus Nitrosopolaris; species Nitrosopolaris nunavutensis. Next base: position 766 of record DAOM01000327.1, on the reverse strand, counting down.
AGAGTCTTATTATTACTAAAATTGGAGATAAAATAAGACAGCATATTAGAATGAAATCTCAAACTAATGATGTAAACATAAGATTCACTTCTAAACTCAAAACAGAAGATGTATTTTATATAATTAATGAACTTTTTCCGAAGCAGAAACAATATGAAGCTTTAGATAAAATATATACTATGTCTTGCGACACGCTTCATCGAGCAATTTCATATCCCAACTATATCAGCTGGGGATGTTTTTCACTTGTCAGGGAAGAATTAGAAAAAATGATAGGCAAACTGAAACCAGAGAGTGTGAATTTAGAAAACGTGATCGCGCAATTGCAAAATGAAGAAAAGCTCTCCATCATCTGACACTTATAGATGCACCTGCCTGACGAACATAGTATAGAGAGCTGCAAATGCGGGGGAGATATGAAGGACCAGCCAGAAATCAATAGTAGTAATAGTAATAATCACTCGCGACAATACATCCTATAGAGAAGATGTAGTTGCTTTGATATATCGCAGGAAAAAGAATCATAGGATTGCAGCAACAACCAAAAAATCTAAACATCCAATTTTTCCATTCAAGAAAATCTCAATTCACAATAAAGTTGACATCCTTTACCGATTTGCATATAGTACTAATTTTTGCACGCTCTCATATCTTTAGATTATTTCTATAAGCTATCCTTAACATTTCACAGCAGATTTACAATTCTTGTGGGTTCTATAAAACTTGTTGACAGCGTACCTCAGATATAGCTTGTAGCACAATAGAT
>DAOM01000189.1 GCA_002501855.1 Candidatus Nitrosopolaris nunavutensis | reverse complement strand
ACTTGGGTTATTCTAGGGAAAGCAACTGTAAGGTTAAATGCCGGCTAGGATATACAAGTGAAAATACTTATCATGGCAAAAAGCTGTGAGATCTGTGGGTCAAGGTTTGGGGACCATGTTTGTGCTTACTGCACTAAATCAGTATGTTCCTCATGTCTAGTTCAGAATAAGAGCATGTGTATAAAATGTGGTAGGATGAGAAAGCCAGCATCCAAGTTCCTTAGACGAAATTTTCTTTTTATAATGCTATTTGTTGCTTTTTGGTTTTTTACTGCCGGGGTTTATCCATTCCCGTACTTCTTTGGCATAGGCAAATCATTGGATCCAGTAATTATGGAGCCAATTTTAATTGCAACAGGAGTAATGGCCATACCATTCACATTCTTAGTTATCGCATGGAAAAAACGACCTCCACCTAAATGACTTGGCTGCGGTACAAGGTGAATGTCGATTTTTTGCTTTTTCTCCTACTATGATTTATTATCTGATGACTGAGCTTCAGCTAATGAATGGAAAGACCAGGTCGACTGAAATGAAGGATCAGTGCTTGTATGCCTCAGATTTTCCATCTACTAACTGGTCGTACCTGCTGTAGTAGTAACAGCACGTAGCACATATGTAGCAGTTCACTGCATGTATAGTGTACTTCTCGCTGTATCGTACCCCAGGTTGGCCATAGTCAATACCTTAAAACCATTGTCATGTAGGTATTTCATTAATTGATCAAATAGGCCTACATTAGTGATGTAGGGCTGGTTGGTGGCTAAATCGACGTCATGAAATGTGATTAGAGGAATTGCATTTATTACTCCGCCACTGTTGTATTTACTCTGGCTGTTTACCATCTTAATGAAATCTGCGAATATCGCTGCATTGTTAAATGAGTTCTTTATTTCGTCTACATCAAAAGACAAACTTCTAACAGCATATCTATTTGCATAAGTCAGCTTACCATCAGGTAAGTATGTTCTACAATCTTTCTGAGGTTGTTTCTTGTATCCGTTGCAGTGTAGAAACATCAGTGGCTCAGTTCCAGATCTAGCCATATTGTAGTATTTGGCTACGACATTGACTACAGTGGCATTATTTGATCCTTCGTTATATGGATAAGCAAAGGTTGTGGCATGATATCCATGATTTGCAAGACATTGTTTCGATCCACCTATCTCGAAATTTAATGCATTTGCAGATAAATGATTTAGATGGCGATGGTTCATAGTATGTGATTGTATATCCATTCCATCCTTCTGCATTGCGGCTATATCTTGCCAGTTAGTCCTGTTGAGGAATCTAGTAGTTCCGCTAATTCCTGTCTTGTTACATATTATGAAGAATGTAGCCTTGAACCCGTATTTGTCTAAAATTGGCTTGGCGTATATGAAATCGCCTCTTAGGTTATCATCAAAAGACAGTAGTACCAATTTATTAAAAGTAGTACCAACCCCCCCAATTCCTGTCCCGTTGATAGATCCTCTCTCTTTTTGGATTAGTGACGATTGGTAAGTGTATTGGCTATGAGCTTCAAGTGGCATGACAGTTATTATTATTATTGCAATAGCGCTAGCGATTAAAGCTTGAATAATCCTTCTACTTTTCACTAAGATTGTCACAACGGCTAATCTATACCATAGGTAGTGCAAATTATACACTATTTAATTTATACCATAGTGTACGACAAATCATGAAGGCAACTTGCCAAAAAATATCGAATATTCCTGGGTATTAGACCTATCCGGCAAGACGGTTGATTGAAAAAATGCAAATTTTTGTATATTCATGCACTCTACCGAGAATGGTTTCGCTTTATTACGGTTAGAAATTGCGGCTTGTCATTGTTAACTAATCAATGACAAGTTTGTCCCTTCATTTAGGAATTATTTGAAATAAATTGTGGCTATTGATGCGCCTGAGAAAATAAGTTATTATGCGCGAAGAGAGATTATTGACGTGTTTGGTTAAAAAGCTATTGAGAACAAAAGAATTCTTGTCATCGCTTCCTCAATCTGTGCTCAAAGGTGAAGATATTCTGATTCCTGATAAGTTAGTAAGGAAATTATTCAGATTTGCAGGTCTTCGAAGGTCAGATATCTTCTATCATCTAGGGTGTGGAAATAGCAGCGCAGTTGCAATAGCAGCCAAGGAATTTAAAGTAAAAAGATCGGTAGGAATCGAGATTAGAAGAAAAGTTGCAATTGAGGCGCGCAGAAAAGTTGTTTCTTTGGACAATGCCCAAATAATCATTGGGGATATTAGAAAAGCAGCAATTTCTGATGCAACGGTTTTATTTTTCTGGTTCACAGATCCTAGAGTAATCCCACCGATGGTAAGCAGATTTCGAAAGGAGCTGAATAACGGTGCACGAGTAATTACAATATTTTCTCCCCCTGATCTTATGCTACCAACAAAGGCAAAATTTCCATTTTTTGTGTTTCAGAAACCATTCAAGTATGCTAAGCGGATTCAAGAGCAAATTGAGGTAATTTTTGGAAAACCCTGCATTGATTTTGTTGAATCGTGGTTGATGGCTGGGAAGTATATTGATGAATTGGGTGTCGTTCCGGACCAACACCGGAGATTTGTGAATATGCTTCAAAGCATGATAATATGGATAAATGCCTGGAATACCGGAGTTGCTTGCGAAAGCGAAATTCCTCCCCCTGTATATTCGTACCTTGGAATACTAAAAACATTCTTCGCGATAGATTTGTCAGATTTGATTTCAAAGGAAAAATAAGAAGTAAGCAATTCCTACTCTGCTTCTTTCGTCGTTAGGCTTTTTGACAGCGTCAGCGTACACGAGCGATTAGAAGAACAATTTTATCCTGTTTCTAGCTAAGTGAGGAATAATGTCAATGACAAGACATTAACATCATCATGCACATTGACATTAGCATAGTTAATCAACAATTTTCTCAAAAGTCAAGGCAAGGAAATATGTCCATGCTTATTATATTAGCGTATAACAAATAAAAAATGACAGGAAAACTGGTCTTTAGTACAACCTTTTTGCCATCCATGAATAAATAAGCATGTGTAAATATAGGTCCTCGTTTTTAATTTCTGTTAAATTGGATTTTGTTTTGCTGGGTGAGGCTAGTAGACCGAAGATATGACTAACATAGAGAACTCGATTGAGTTGCGTAAAAGTGGCTTAAGAATCGCATTTGTAGGGATAATTTCTGTGATCCTAGCTTTCATATTTTACTCCAGATTAACTATCCCGGGTGAACATCTAGTTATGTTAACACCGGAGCTAAAGACACTCGCAAGCGGTGTTCTTGCAATAACATTTGCTTCAATGGCATCCATTACTTACGGAATAAGTAAAATATTTAAAGCCGAGCAACAAGGACCGATGAACTCCAATAGTCTACTGTATTATATCACCAATGCGTTTTCGGATAATAAATATTGGAAAGCTATGGTAATAGCTGCAATAGCATATGGCATATTTTTTGGATTTTTATCTCAAATATTTATTTACAGAAACGACATATCATTTAGCCAACAAGGAATCGTAATCCCATCCATAAACATAATTCCTTGCTGCAATACTCCCGGTTACGTACCGATGTTCTCTGCCTATCTTACAGATCATTTTTTAATCTTGCTAATACCCCTAAATATTATTTTAGCAGTCATAGTGTCTGCGTTGGTAGGATTTAATGCTTCTCTAGGTCTCTATGCATTTAATTTATCAAGAAAAATACAAAGCACCAAGAAGCTATCTTTTATCGGAAGTGTAGGAGCGGCAAGCGGATTATTTGTTGGCTGCCCGACATGTGCTGGTAGTTTCTTTTCAGCACTTTTAGGATTTGGAGCTGTGGGAGAGAGTATATCGGTGTTAGCATCATTTCAAACTCTGTTCATTGCTTTAAGTATCCCAGTTTTGATAATTACTCCATTCCTTGTTGCACGTTCAATTCGAACAAATTGTCGTACTTGTAATGGCGCTGTTAAATTAAAGTAATAACAACTAATGAAATACACCACGGACACGCACTTTTAGCCAAGCTAGAATGGGAACAAAGGGAAAAGACGACGTTATTCTACAAAGAATTTCACATGGTTAGTGAATTTGAAAACAACGCTTGGCAATTAAGCAGGCAAGATAGTGTTATTTCTGTATCGCTTATGAGGGCGTCACACGCTTGAAACTAAAATGTACGGAGTTGTCTGAGTTGCGTATACTATCTGTTTAATATCTTCGATGAACATGAAGAAAATTGAAGACAGAAGAGTATTATCAGACGCTTTCATAATCGTAAAGCCACTCACCGAATGTTTGAAAAGCTTCCTGTGTTCTACATCATCTTTTTTGTTGGCTAATAAACCGCACCAGTCAGCATATGGTTGCAAAATATAAAGTGGGTCGGATTTACCCTCTGCAGGTTTTAGGCTATTTCCAATTCTAGCCAGAACCCGTGCCCCGCTGCTAACGATAGGGAAGTCCTGCGAAACTCCCTGAACTAACGCGGTTTAAGGTTCTGATTGTTTCCGCCTAACATGTACTTTTGGTACAGCAGATATACTGCTGATAATCACACATATAAAATATTGCACTCATAGTTTGTCTTTGCTACGACGTTGAAATTGCCTTTCAGATAATTCGCTCATAATATGCAAAATGAATTGCTAGAAAGTAGTGGAGTCAGATCGCACGGTTTTAGCGTGGATGAATAGTTGAGGGCTAATGGATACATTGACGGGAGATTAGTGTGCACGGCTATAGCAATGGCACTAGTGTTGGCGATACGAAACGCCTGGACATATTGCAATGGCAAGTAATTGTTAGCTCAGGGAATTCGCATGGAGGCACGAGACATTTCCACGTCGACATTTTCCACTGATAGTTGCGCGTCGATTAGTAAGGGTCGCACTTAATGGCTTGAGTGCTTGTCAAGCTGCTTTTACCAGCAAGAAAGCAATCAAGTATCTTGGCATGGCATGGGCGCAACACTCTACCGTCATGTGGCGATCATCATAATAATATAGAACATCCACGTTTTCTTGTTAGTATAACTATTTGCAAACCAATCGGGAACACGCTATCAAGGTTGAGCAAAGGAACTCCGGTAGTAATAGAATACTTCTTGTAGATGATGAGCCGGACGTTATTTTCACCTTTAAGAAAGGTTTAGAAGCACATGGATTTGTAGTAGATGCTTTCAAGGATCCCGTTTTGGCACTATCAAGCTTCAAGCCTGGCATATACGATCTCCTACTCCTAGATGTCAAGATGCCACAGATCAACGGCTTTCAGCTATATGAGAAAATCAAAAGGATAGACAGCGAAGTTAAAGCATGTTTTATTACAGCAAATGAAGTTTACTATGAATCGCTAAGAGAAATATTCCCCACAATGGATTTAGACTGTTACGTTAAGCCTATCCAGATAGAGGATTTAGTAAAGCACGTAAAGGCAGAACTTGAGAGCTAATTAAATCCTCGTATCATGCAAGGATCTAGTTTGCAGTGGTTGGTAAAATGAAGCCTCGGCTGACAGAAATTGTGTCGGTCAATAGGAATCCTGACTTTATGACCAGATAACCTAATAAGGTCAAACTGCGTAGTTTTAGTTTGTATATCTCGCTAATCTCCCGATGTCTCAGCAGTAGCGACGTAATAACATAGATACACGACGCCATTATGTTTGCTACCTGTTTGTGTCATGGGATCATTACGCAGTAGAAATACAAAAGGAGAATGAAATAATAAATTGGTCTGTAAAGGAATATGCGTACGTCATAAGGCAATCAAGCCGGTTGCAACTGGTCGTTATTCTATAGGGCAGAAACGTTGTCAGATGTGCGAGATTTTCTTGAAATGGGACGGATTATGGTGTCCGTGCTGTGGTTATAGATTAAGGACTAGGCCACGAAACTCGAAATTTAAGGCTGAATTGCGAACAAGCAATGAAATAGATAAAGCTAAATCATTAGGTGTATACGAGCATTCACCCATCCAAGCTCATCAAAAATATATTGCACACAAAAGGAAGCATTGAGTGTGCATTTAAGGCCAAAGTTATCAAACATTAAATGAATATCCATAGTGGCGATAGATTGTACCGATGCCAGTACTGTATCAATGAAAAACATGTATCTGACACGC
>DAOM01000361.1:999-4380 GCA_002501855.1 Candidatus Nitrosopolaris nunavutensis | reverse complement strand
TCCTAAAAGACAAGTAACCTAACATAACATAACTGCAGTCGAGATTATAATAACCGATACACCTCGAAAGCTGAGCTATTGTTAGTAATACTGGTAAGACATTTATCCGCTGTTCGGTTATAGTTATGAACTTTAATCAATCCTACAGACTGATAACCTTAGTTGGAAAAACGATGTATTCGAGCTTATCGTTATTGAAGCAATATTGTATTTGCAATCAATTATTTGCCACAACGGCTGAATAATTTTGGTAATATCCCCATTAACCTAGTTAAGAAAACAAAGCTTCGATGGACTAGAATTTCAGAGTCTTTCGTATGACCAGCTCTCCAATACCACGAATTATGTTCGTATGATCAGCTTCCGGTTCTGTCGTTATGTAGAGAAGATGGTTATCGTCATCATTATCATGACCTAATGGCATAGTGATGCGTTTAATCTTCTCATATTCTGCCAATACATACTTTCCTTTTCCAATCTTCGTCGCTAGTTCACTACGTGTTTTCCATGCATTAACTGCTAGTTCAAGTGATCTCTTACTTTCTTCTGGAGTTAGCAAATTCCTTACGCCTTCACGATGCTCAGAGTACATTACCCTCCCACCTATATCACAGATGGTAACTAACCTAATTTTTGGATCAAGCTTCATAATGTCTTGATACAGTTTTCTATAATCCATCTTACTCATGATACACAACTAGAATTTAATAAGACTTTTAGGATCTCATAAACAATAAACAACTCACTAGAGAGACTGCTAATGTGTCTTTTATAATAGTGATACTTGCCATTTCCGTTACAATGAATCACAACAAGATGTTTACAACGTGTCCTGCGTGGTTTCCTCCATTAGATCCCGGGTTTCATAACTTGACACAGAGACTGTTAATCCTTGTGATGTGTGCGGTCTGACCTGCTGCAAACAGGCCTCATATGCTCCTCGCCGGTCTTTAATGATCAATTTCGTTTCTTTTCCTTTTAGAGGATCCAAAGCAAAAAATATTGAAGATTGAATTTGTTTTTTGAGGCATTATACCATTAATCCTAAAAGTATGCCTATCCATCACCTGTGCGTAAAGACGCCTTCATACGACGACGGCAGTTTTGGTGATATGGATTTGATTTGATGAATCAATCCTGTATCATTGATGTTTGTATTGGACTGATATCTACCAACCTGCCCCCACGCAAAAACGCTCCGATCGTTATTATTATTATTACGACTATTGCCATTATTAGCCCTTATTGCCCAGAAATCATAGTCTGCATGTTTCCTGTCCCCTGCTTCGTTGAGGCTTGTGTCACCTGTAATCCCAGTGTAGGAGTTAGCTATCTGCAAGAACGATTTCTTTAAGGAATTGATATCTTTAGTACCTCCAGTAGAGTTTTCTGTCAGAGCCGCTACCCATAACGAGTCGTAAGCGACTTCTGCATAAGATCTCGGAACCCTTCCTATTACCTTTTGAATCTGATTGTCTATGAGTTTAAATTTGTAGCTATTATTATTATCTACTCCATATATCGGGTTGACGAAACCTGTTTTTGCTGCGAACATGGCAGCTTCTATATTCCTTACAAGCTTATCATTCAGAGCAGAGCCGTCGCTGCCATACCACTTTACCATGGATAACACAGGCTCGTTTTGTGCTTCAATGAAAATTGGTACTACTTCGTCAAAAGATACAAGATATACTCCTACTTTATCAGCTCCATACTGAGCTACTGCCTGGCTAATCTTCAAGCTCAATGATCTCAAATCTTGATCCCAAATCATAAAATTTATCCTATTAAGGCTTGCAGAGAAGTCACCTGTGCGAGGTATATATCCAACACCATCCACCACTCTACCACCTAGCATCTCGAAGTTGTATTTTGTGGCAGTAAGGAGATCATTGCCATACACATCGGTTCTCCACATTGGTACGACTACTCGTACTCCGTCTTGCCACATCTTTTTAGATATGGCTTGAGCTTGATGGGTATCGTCTGACACAAATCGAAATATATTATCTCCTGGAACAGCAAGTGATGGCGCAGTGCTGGATGGACTAACAAGCAAAATTCCGTTTTTATCAGCATAATCTTTCACTGCTTGTATCTCTGCGCTGGTTCCCGGACCAATAACTATTCTTACGCCTTTTGCTGCCAAGTCCTGGAGCTTTTCAAGGCTAATTGCAGGGTTTGTTTGCGTATCCTCAATTATGAGCCCAACTCTAGTATTTGCGTTGCTTTTGGAAAAATATTCGTTCACATCTTTAGTTGCAATCTTTATGGCCGCATCTTCAGATTCGCCCAGAGATGATGATGCACCGCTTAGTGGAAGGAGAGCACCTAATGTTACAGTTTGTTTTCCATTGCTGTTGAAAGGTGCTACTACTTCAGAATTGTTGTTAGCAAATAATGCTATTAATGGAGAGGAGGGATAGACGAGAATGCCAATTAGTATTATAGCGGCCAATGCGGCAACAGCAATTACGGCGGTTCGAACTCTTTTACTAGCCCCTTTTTTGGTCAAGCTCGTATGCGCTATAGTCGTCAGTACTTCTTCTGAGTGATGAACTTCATGTGTGGTGGCGGAGGGGATTAGCAATTTGATATACCATAATAATCCTGCGGCCATGACAAGGAAATGTGCTGCAAAAAACAGTGCCGATAACCATAATTGTTCTACTAAAGATGTTAGAACAATAAGTGCAAACCAACTGTCTGATACAGCGATTAAAAAAATACCTAACGATTCGCATATCCAAGGAATGAACCAAACGGGTTCTTTTCGAAATTCTACAAGAATTACAATTGCGGGAATCATCAAAGTTGCATCCAAGATAGGATAAGCAACTATCACTGCAAACATTTCAATTCCCCTTGAAGTAGATAACACAGATAGATTTACAGTGAGAGCAATAATATAGCCAAGAAATATGGCATTGCCAATTATACTCGCAATGAGAGCTTTCCTGCCGAAATTGAATTTCTTCTGGAATTCCTTATATGTCATGAATAGATAGTAGCCAAGAAATCCATAAGCACCCAACCAAAGATAATCAGCAGCAGATGGAATGGGTGGCACCACATCTAGGACAAGCTGATAGATTGCCCAAATAATGTCGGCGGAAAGCCACAGCACCAAACCCGCAGCGAGGGCTGCATGTGTTTTACCATGAAGTCCATGAAATTTCTGCTTATATACTAAGTAAATTGCTAGACTCGCAGCAATTGAAGCATTAATAGTTATAATCCAGTTAGAATAGAAGTCTTTACTTTTTATCTCTGCGAAAAAGATGATAGAATCTGATGCAATAATTGCTATAAATAGGCCAAGAAAAAGGGTCCTTCTGCTGAGAATTATATTTATAGCACACCCCTAACGATAACGAGAAA
>DAOM01000361.1:0-695 GCA_002501855.1 Candidatus Nitrosopolaris nunavutensis | reverse complement strand
AATTAAGGCACCCAATTTAAGAGTATACGGCTTTAGAATTTTATGTCAAGATATTATTATTGGATTGATGCATCGACAAAATCTAGGTTATACCATTCTTTTCTAATTGGTTGATGTGTAGTTAGTCTATTCAATCTTCCATTCCAATTACCTGAAATCTATAAGCTTTCCTTCCTTGTTTGATACAACAAAACTGCTCTCTCAAAACCTATCTTCTTGAGACAGATAAAAAATACCTGCGATTGATTGGTGATCAATGCCGGGAAAAAATTAATCCAACTGTTTCGAACCCACTTGGGAACTGACGAGCTATCTGAGCACTAACGGAAATAGAAGGCCGATAAACTTGTCATTTATTCCGTAACTAATCAAAAAATATGGAAAAACTACGGTGCCTCACAACTCACCGTAATACCACGAACTGCATTTCCAAAAGTGCCTGAAGCACTGCCAATCTGCTATACAATGTGACTTATCACCCTAGTCTGCGAACGCCACTCCATGACCTGCGGAACCTCCGAGACTTGTCCCACCTCCAACGAAACCACCATGAGTGCGTTTCTAATAAAACCGTCATATTCCAATCCCTTTTCAAAATGGCCATTGCAACCAACTAGATATCTAATTCAAATTTATAGCGGTTGGCTTCTTCACAGAAGCTGAGGCTGATGAGAGTGAGTGAGTGAGTGATGGCT
>DAOM01000251.1:4605-15760 GCA_002501855.1 Candidatus Nitrosopolaris nunavutensis | reverse complement strand
TGTGTAAGTACAACAATTAGCTAATGGAGAACTATCAAAAGAAAGATTGCTAGGCTTACCAAAGTATCCAAATGAATATAAAAACAGTAACCTCGGATACTGATCCCTTGTTGACTTGTAGAAGGAAATGAGATCATGTGCAGATAAAGAAGGTTAACCCTGCAAAGTATTCAAGGAATTGGCCTTCCATTGATCCTAGCGATCTATTTCTATTGTCAAAATTCAAAATCTCGTCAAGGAATTATATCATGGGATTTGTAGCATATGGGTAGCCAAACATCATTAAGATATCCGTGTGACATTATTCATTATTCAATCCTGCAATCTACAAACATACAAATATACTTACTTATTTCAAAAACGGAAGTTATCTAATATATAACTATCAGTTTTTTAAAAATCGTTGGCCGGATCGAATCAAATCTGTAGAGCATACTCTTCGTATGATTAGAACTAATAAGATAAATTATAAATCTATTGTATCTATATTGATCGTATAGTAGTACGCATGCTATGTGATTTATTGCCATAACATAATTATTAACAATTCCAATAAGCATTGACATGCAAACGAGAAATCAACGATTATTAGGAATGATTGTAGTTGCATTGTTATCTGCAATGATAATCTCTGTAAGTGCATCACAAAAGTCCTTAGCGCAGAGCCAGGTGACTCTTAATGGAGCGGGCGCAACCTTCCCATTTCCATTAATTGATACATGGCGTGTTGCATATCAAAAGGTACATCCAAATACAAACATTAACTATCAATCTATAGGAAGTGGTGGAGGAGTCAAACAATTTACTGCAAAGACAGTAGATTTTGGTGCTTCCGACGCACCCCTCACTGCTACGGAACGACAAGCAGCTCCAGGGGCTGTCCAAATCCCAGAAACAATAGGTTCAGTAGCAATAGCCTATAACGTACCTGGCATTCCAACTAAGACTTTGAAATTTACAGGTCCAGTCCTTGCTGACATCTTTCAGGGTAAAATAACAAAATGGAATGATCCGCAAATACAAGCGTTAAATCCGGGAGTAAGTCTACCTGCAGCTAACATTGTAGTTGTTCACAGATCAGATGGATCGGGAACAACCTTTGTCTGGACAAGCTATCTCTCTAAAGCAAGTCCATCGTGGAATCAGACCATTGGAGCCTCAAAGTCAGTTCCATGGCCAGTCGGAATAGGAGCACCAGGTAATGAAGGTGTCGCAAATGCTCTCAAAGGCTCGCCCAATACCATAGGGTACGTAGAACTGAATTATGCACTTACCACTGGTATACCTTATGCTCTCATAAAGAACCCTGCAGGCAACTTTATCGCACCTTCCTTGAATTCAACTGAAGCGGCAGTAGCCAATGCGCCGGTAGCTAAATCTCTTCCAGCAGGCGATCAATCATGGACCAAAGTTTCGTTGTTAAACTCACCAGGATCGAGCACATATCCTATAGCAACCTTCACGTATCTGCTTATACCCAAAGACTTGAGCACCAATCCCAGTTTAGATCAAACCAAAGCAAAAGCGTTAGTCGACTTTATATCATGGGCAATTACTGATGGGCAAAAGCTTGCGGCAAACCTAGGTTATGTTCCACTTCCTGCAGAAGTAGTGAAGCACGATCAAGACACACTGAAGTCATTAACTTTCAAGGGAACTCCTCTATATACAGGACCATAAAGAAACCGAAATGTCTGCAGAGGCTTCTCCACGAATTTTTTATTTCATGCGAGGTAAATTTGCATTTAATTCCAGCGATTTACACATGGGTATCAACTATGATAGCAGCAGTAGCAGTGGCAAATTAAAGATGATACGAAATGACTTGTATTGGAATACGTAGTTACTGTAAGGTGCAAAGGCGTATCTGTTCTTCGAACTAAACCACGAAAACAAATTCAAAAGAAACACAATGTGAGGAATGAGAATCAGATGGAAGGTAGTTTAAGTTCAAAGTTCAAATTTCATAGTAGATGGGTGCCATTTAAATGCGCTCTCATCCTTTTTGAATGACTTCCTTAGGATTTCCTAATGAGTATCCAAAGGTGAAAACCACGAGAGGCTCCAACCTGCTTCACGTAATTATTTGACAATTTAGCATTTTCTCATCGCTCGCTTTTGGTGAATCCTTCTTAATTCTAGATAAACTGATTCGTGTTCTACAACTATTTATTAAAATTTGTTCCAGATTTTAGAGAACACCACACAACGATTTAGCAAAACGGAGCTACGTTGGCTCCAACAAAATTTCGCTGACTATAGATTAGGTGTTGTAACGACACTCAACTTCCCTTTGAAATATTGACAAATTTTTTTCTTAGTAGAAATGCTACCATGGATGTTCCAACAAAAGTAGCAGACCAATAGAGCCATAAGTTACCTAATACACCAGATAGTAAAGCAGGAGCTAATGAACGTGCTGGATTCATAGATGCACCTGAAATAAAGGCCAAAAAGAAAATATCTAGGCCAACTATTCCACCGATAGCGATTCCACCAAAACCTTTCAAACCTTTAGTATATACAACCGTAAAAATAACCGTCATAAGAAGAGCAGAAGCCAATACTTCTATTCCAAAAATGACTGGTATAGGGAAACTATAATTTGGCGCATTTGCACCTAGGTTCGCATTAAGCCCGATTACGTATTTTACGAATAGACTTCCTAGTAAAGCACCAATTATTTCTGCACATAAGTAATATGCCAGTTGAATTTTTGTGATATGCTTTGTAATTAGAAACCCAATTGTGACAGCAGGATTAAAGTGTGCCATTGAAATCTTTCCAAATATGTAGACTCCAATAGCTATACCTACAAATGGAGCAAATGCAATAAATGGAGTTCCTAATACTCCATTCAATTTAGAATCTACAACTACTGAGCCAGTAGCAAACACTACAACAATAAATGTGCCAATGACTTCAGCTACGAACTTCTTTTGATTAGGAGTTAATTTGTCGGCTAGTTTGACTAAGACTTGCGACAAGTTCTTTTACTCTGGACTCAATTACAATTCTGATCTCTCTTACTTTCTCTATTGATTTGCCTTTAGGATCTTCTATATTCCAGTCTATTACATCGTGGATGAATAGAGTAGGACACGATTGTCTTTGAATACAACCCATATTTACCCTGGCAGTAGATTGCCTAATCATATCTTCGGTTATTATCTTGGGCCTTTGTTTGCTAATATCTATATTAACTTCTTTCATTACCTCTATCGCAAGAGGATTGACGGTGTTCGCTGGTGTGGTTCCGGCACTTATTGGTTCGTAGTTTCTTGGAGCATATTTCCTAAAGAACCCTTCAGCCATTTGGCTTCTTCCTGCATTTTGTACACATACAAATAACACAGCCTGTTTACTCTGATCCGAGCCTATCGACTTGCCAAAAAATTTCATTTTTGCGTTCCCTTATTTTACTGCCTTTATGACGACGCTCGTTATTTTTCTACTGTCGGCTTTGTCTTCTTCTATGTATGGCGTTTCTTGCAATACCATGATATTGTCGAATCCTGCTTTTCGGATAATTTCGATATAGTTTTCCTTTGTTAACGCCCCATCTATGCAACTACACCAATCCTCCGAATTTGCTGAATCTAGGCCAACCTCTTTACTTGTAACCAGATCAGAAATTACCATTCTGCCATTGCTTCTTAAAATTCTGTAAATCTCCTTGAAGGCTGCGACTTTGTCAAGGGTCAAATTAATAACGCAGTTACTGATCACTACGTCTGTAGTACTATCCTCAAGCGGAATTCCTCTTTCTATATCTCCCTTTTTGAATTCCACGTTTGTAAATCCACTCTGTTTTGAGTTATTTCGTGCCTTTTCTAGCATTTCATCCGTCATGTCAATACCGAATACTTTTCCAGAATCTTTGACTTTGTTTGCTGACAAAAATACATCAATTCCTCCACCTGAGCCTATATCAACAACTATTTCACCTTCATGTATATCTGCAAAGTTTATGGGGGCACCACAACCTACTCCAAGAATGGAAGATTCAGGGACAGATTTCAATTCCTTTGCATCATAACCAATATTTTTCGCAATTTGAACAGGCAAGGTTAATGAAACACCATCTCCGCAACATTCAGTAGGTGTACAGCAACCTTCAGAATTTCCTGCTAAAGCAATCTTTCCATATCTTTCTTTTACTTTTTCTTTAATCTGCTGGCCTTTCATAGTGTTGTTTACAAGAGAAACTATTTAAGTTGTCAAGGGAAAACAGATAAAGTAAGTGTAATTATGGAAACTAAAAGACGAAGAGTAGAATTACCAACAATACGCGAACAGCAACAAGGCTGTTGTTTTGAAGGCTATGATGCAACATCGCTCATGGCTGAGACTGCAAAACTAAGAAACTTGATTACAAAAAGAGGAACTCTTGAAATTCTGATTCCACTATGTTGTACTACAAATCCAGTAAGACATATGAAGTTTAGACAGACATTAAAGGGCTTTAGTAGTAAAACACTTGCTATTCGACTGAGAGAACTTGAAAAGGGTGGGATTCTAGAGAGGCAAGCATATAATGAAATCCCTCCTAGAGTAGAATACAAGCTAACAATTAAGGGGCAGGAACTCGTTGAATCAATAGTTGACTTACTACAGTGGATGAGAAAATGGTCACACTCAAAACAAATCTCTAAAATAAGCTCCGAGATTATATCGAAGAACGATTTGGCCCACTAGAAGTATCTACAACGAACTTGGCGTCTTACATCGATTTGGCCATAGTGGTGAATTTTTACTCCATCTTTGATACCTCGAGATTGTCCCACACAGGATTAGATATAAGATTGGCAATTTCTCTTTCTAGCTTATGAGTTGTATACGGCTCCGCCTTCGCAATAAAGAATCTGGACTGCAATGGCGCCGATATCTTCTTAATATTACTATTCTTTGCAAATACTGAAATCTTCTCACTCGCGGACTATAACATTGGAAGTAAAGCTTCCAAAAAAGCTATTCCAAAAACCCTTTTTTTCATTTATTTACCTTTTATCAGGTTAATCTCTCTATATAGATGATATAGTTCTATATTATTCTTGTAAGCAATTCTAAATAATCATAGCTGTTCTTTACAATTGTAGAGGCGTATCAGTATTCTTACAGAGTCTCGTGAACAACGTAACAAGAAGTTGTCTTCTTTTTTTCTTCAGGGGAAACGAAGAGGAGACAAGATTTTCTATATTGTGGCGATAGGTGCTGCTGCATATACCCTTTTGATGCTTGCTCTAATATTATATGCAGTAGGAAACGGCTCTGAGAAAATATTTTCGGTTGAAGGTTTTAAGTTTTTTACAAGTACTAATTGGAACTCGGTCGAAGGCCGTGAATCATTCGGAGCTTTGCCATATATCATCGGAACGCTGCTTAGTTCTGCAGTAGCCCTGGCTATCGGAGTTCCAATCAGCTTGGGAATTGCGATATTTCTTACGGAGATGTCTTCCTCGAAGATTTTATCGAAAATTAGAACTCCATTATCTTTTGTTATAGAATTGTTGGCCGCAGTACCGAGCATAATTTATGGTTTATGGGCATTGTTTGTTTTCAGATTCTGGATTCTCAATTTAATTGAAATGCCGCTTCACAACACCCTCGGAAAGTCAATTCCATTTTTTGCGGTAACTCCATTTGGTCTTGATTGGTTTACAGCAGGCATAGTTCTCGCGATTATGATCATTCCTATTGTATCTTCAATATGCAGAGAAGTCATGAAGGCTGTCCCAGACTCTCAGAGAGAAGCTGCATATAGTTTGGGAGCAACAAGATGGGAAACAGTTAGGATAGCGATTTTTCCTTACGCAAAGTCAGGAATACTAGGGGCAGCAATGATGGGACTGGGAAGAGCAATCGGAGAAACAATGCTCGTGACTCTGATCATTGGAAATGCCATTGGGGCAGCCGCTATTCCCACCTCCCTTTTCTCTCCAAGTCAAACGTTATCAAGTTTGATCGCTAACGAATTTAACGAGGCATCTTCTGATCTTCATCTATCTGCTTTAATTGGTTTGGGAGCCGTTCTGCTTATGTTAACTATGGCTATCTTGATTGGAGCGCGGCTACTAGTTTCAAGAATGGTGAAAGTCAGCCCAGGATTAAGGGAGTAAAGGAAAATTTGCAAGAAGAATCCAAAACTAACTACAAAGAAAGGCTTCAAGACATGATGTTAAGGCGGTCTTCACGGCGTAAACTTGTAGACAAAATCGTTAGCATATCAGCAATATTCTCTGTTATACTTTCAGTAGTACTGTTGGGAAGTATTTTGATAGAAGTTGTAATTAATGGTGCCAGAGCTTTGAGCATCAATTTCTTGACACTGACACCAGGAGCCATAGGATCTGGACTAGGCGGAATAGGTCCTGCTATTGAGGGAACATTGATTGTTGTTGGTTTGGCATCAGCTATTGGAGCGCCAGTGGGGGTGCTTGCTGGGATTTATCTATCAGAATTCGCAGGGAATGGGATATTTCCTTCGAGTGTTAGGTTCTTCAACGATGTTCTAGTAGGTTTACCTTCAATAGTGATTGGCATAGTAGCATACGTTACGTTAGTTATAGCACTTGGTTCATTCTCGGTATGGGCAGGAGCATTTGCGTTGTCAATAATTATGATCCCAATTGTTGTAAGAGTTACTGAAGAAACACTGAAAATTGTTCCAAACTCTACGAGAGAGGCAGGACAATCCTTAGGAATTCCGAAAAGAAAGATAATCATGCATATAGTTCTGAAGAGCGCAAAGAGTGGGGTAATCACAGGAATAATATTAGCTGTATCAAGGATAGCCGGAGAAACAGCACCTTTAATCATGACAATACTAGGAACAGATCTGTACTTTACGAGCCTAACAGGACCTGTAGACGCACTACCTCTAAGGATCTGGAGGTTAGCATCTCAACCATATCAATATGCCCATGACTTTGGTTGGGGGGCTGCGCTTGTCCTTATACTTCTTGTCCTTGGTTTGAGCCTCAGTCTAAGGCTCGTAGCGCACAAACGGGGATTTAAGATTGGAACCATTGCAGCGAGATGAGTGCCACCTATACAAATAAGAATGCTTAAGGTAAAATACAAAGGAGAACCAAGTTGGGATTAGACGAAGAATCGTTTACGAGCGGAGAAAAGCTAAGGGAAGAAGACAGCAAGGTTGATAAAGCTATAGATAGAAAGATACAATCAAAACAAGAGCAGCAAGAACAACAACAAGTTCATAAAGTATCTATCAAAAACCTAGAAGCGTGGTTCGGAACTAAACAAGCATTAAAGAACATCAATTTGGATGTCAAAGAGAAAACAGTTACAGCAGTTATCGGGCCTTCAGGTTGTGGTAAAACAACTCTCATCAAATGTCTTAACCGTATGCATGAGATGACCCCTGGCGCAAAGGCAAAGGGCCAAGTTATTATAGATGGTCTCGATATTTATGATAGAAATATCGATCCTGTAATTATCAAGAGACGTGTTGGAATGGTATTTCAAAAACCAAACCCGTTTCCTACCATGAGTATTTATGATAACGTTGCAGCGGGACTGAAGCTTAACGGAATAAAAGATAAACAATTAATGGACTACATCGTTAAAGAGAGTCTTGAGGGTGCTGCACTTTGGGATGAGGTAAAAAATGATTTAGGTAAACCAGGAATGGGCCTATCAGGCGGTCAACAGCAGCGCCTTTGCATAGCTAGGGCATTAGCTATGCAACCCGAGGTGTTATTGATGGATGAACCAACATCTGCACTTGACCCCATGGCATCTTCCAAAATCGAAGATTTAGTACATGATCTAAAAAAAAGATATACAGTAATTATTGTAACGCACAATATGCAGCAAGCCGCCAGAGTTTCTGATGACACTGCATTCATGTACCTTGGAGAGTTAATAGAGCATAATCCTACAAAGAAGATATTTGAGAATCCTGAAAAAGAGCTCACAGAACGTTATATATCTGGTAAATTTGGCTAACACATGTATTATTTTGGTCTGGTGTTATCCTTTTGACTAGACTTTTAGACCTATGTTTAGATCGTCTTCAAACTATAACAATGGATATGGCAAAGCTTTCTGAACAATCAGTATTTACATCTATTGAGGCTTATGATAATGGTAAGAATCCCTTGAATATAAGCCATTGGCAAAAGAAACATATTAAATCGTATAATGCTGCAGACTATATATTCTTACTATTCTATAGTGTAAAATCTTTTCTTCCTAGATGACAAATTGAAAATACCCCAATGCGCCACACTGGGTTGAATGGCGACCCTAATAGCTGACACAAATTGATTCTCATTGGCCAATTAAATGACGCTATGGGGCATTCCCTCTATGTTTAAAGAATTTACAAAGCAGTTTGGAGTGTTTGACTAATTAAATAAGCAACGAGGATATAAAATAATTCACAATGTATAAATTCAGATTAGATCTTGAAAGCATTCCTTCTTTGCATTACCATCATCACTCTTACCTCTTCATAAATCAGCACCGTTAGGATCTAAAGATTCAGTAAAGAAGAGTATTTCCTCTATCTTTTTTGTGCTTCTTAGCGATAATCGATTTTGATAGACATTGCCGACAACCCGAAACGAAAGTCATAAAGGGGTGGAGTAGAGGAATGAGTTGAATCATGTGGTGATGATGGGCTTGCCTCTACCTTTACCCCCTTCCATCATTAACCGAAACAAATTATTTCCGTTGGTGTAGTTCTTTGCAGCTGCTTAACCGAGGAAGCAATTTCTTTCGCTGCATTTGTACATTCTCTGGAATGTCGTTGATAGCTAGAATAGTTGAAAAGGTGGGATCTATCTTTGTTAATGGAACTGCAATAATCTTTGGATCTATGCCACCTTGATCCTCGGTTTGATAATATTCCGATGGGACGGCAGCTAATCACTGACTTGGGGCAATAAAGAATAATTTCCAAGTATGAATACATCAATTGGATCTATGCCACCACCCCTCTTCTTTTGTTTGAGGAATAAAGCCATAATTACAAGGATAAAACATTGCAGGAACCAATATCCTGTCGACAGATATCTCTCCACTTTTTGGATCTATCTCATATTTGATGCTACTCCCTTTTGGAATCTCCACTACTACATTAATTTCGTCGGGCGGGTTTATTCCTGGTTTTAACGCCAATTCTCGTTAAATTAACTTCTTATATTCATGTCAAAAGCGCAATCTGGTTAAGGAAATTATGTCTAGAATCCGATAAACTTCTTTTGCAAAATTGGATAAAATCCCCATATTTTTTATTTCTTTCCGAGATTTCGTCGTGAAGAATATGCATAACTTCGTTGGGATGTCTGACTCTATTTAGGTATGCTATCGTGATGTCACTATCATGTATAGACCCTAACATATCTTGAATATCTTCTAACTCTGTAATCATTTTGTGCATTTCCTTAGTATCAATATTATTACTATTCTGATGTGGAACTAGATCTAATAAATAACGCAACTTTTTACAATCTTTTCTCATTTCATGTAATTCTTTTATTTTATTGGCATTTGTAAGTACTACTGGAAGATCCAGTTCTATTCTTTCACATAATCTACATACCACCTTATTAAATCTCATCTCTAGCTTTTTTGACTGTATGTCATTTTCGACAATATGTGGTAGAGGAAGGTCTTTTAGTGACAATGCTATTTTTCTTGCACTAGCAAGTTTTGTTTTTCTTCTTCTGTTCAATGAGTCTGTAAGCTTAGTATAAATTGGTTCTGAGGAGTATTTTTCTAATTTTTCGCAAATAATATCATAATCTCTAATTTGGCTGTTTATTTTGAAGAGTCGTTTACTTGTTGTTACGTATTTGCAAATCTTTTTTCTCCCTTGCAGCTTCCTTGGTAATGATCTAAATGAGGCATCTAATCTTCTGATAGCGGTTCTTATGTCATGTATATTATTTTCGTTTGAATCTTCAATATAGTCATTAACTCT
The DNA here is from genome assembly GCA_002501855.1 of Candidatus Nitrosopolaris nunavutensis. Lineage (GTDB taxonomy): Archaea > Thermoproteota > Nitrososphaeria > Nitrososphaerales > Nitrososphaeraceae > Nitrosopolaris > Nitrosopolaris nunavutensis. The sequence goes on along the minus strand of DAOM01000251.1, from coordinate 5,808 downwards.
ATTATCTACTCTCTTGACGTTTTCTTCCATTTTCGTTACAAATTCCTTAGAGGTCAAGGATAACGTCATATTATCAGTACATGTATCATATAATGTGTATATGTGTTTGAATTGGATGCGCATGGGTATGTGCTTTGGAAGTCGTGTCGGATGATATCTTGTTATTTTATGTGGATGTGTATTTGCAGCAAGCGCGAATGTTAATGCTACCGGGTACATAGTCAAAATAGTCTTTTTCCTTCTATCCACACCTTGAGGGAATCGACATAGTTGAGAACTTTCATCGAAGGTGAGGGTAGTTGTAAGTATTCCAAAGCTTTGCTCACTTTCTCCAAATTCCGGTGCTCAATACTGATTGTGATGACTTTTTCTGGTGTGCTGATTTCGGCTAGCTCTATTGTTCCTCCATCTATATCACCAGTTGGCCATACGTGCAGTCACGCTTCTATTGCACAGTTTACATCTGATTGTTTGGCTGCCTGAATCGATTATAATCCTTAACAATTACTAAATGACGGATATGATAATTGATACTATGTTAATCTTTTTTGTACTGAATTTTATATCAGTCCTGATCAACTATTAGCTATGCTCGAGAATCTAATCGTCTATCCAACTGTAGGATTTAGCATCTGCAATAGAAATAGCCTGGACCATATCGTACTCATGAGCATACAATAAAGCATTGTACGTTCTAGGCAAAAAACCATACTCTTTCCACAATGCCCAATGAGATAAGAAAAGGAGGAAGAGATGTCCGATGAAGAAAAATTTAAAAAGGAAAGACGAGAAAATAAAATCTCCCAGAACAGAAAGTCACCTAGAAAATCATCTTTGTGTGAGTTACCCTTACCAATAAACAAGATAGTACAAGAAATCATCAGGCGTGATGGCTTCTTATCTTTTCAAGTAGAAGCCAAATAAAAAAGAACAAAACAAGTCAGAAGCAAGCAGAATACAAGAACAAAATGTCATGCAGGAATATTTGTACAATTTACAGAGCCACAAAATCGTACGGAGGTAACTATTATGGATATGGTTATAAGCGATGCACAGATTGTGAGATTTTTATAAAGTGGAATGGTCCAAGATGTCCATGTTGCCACGAATTTTTGAGAATAAAAACACATGATGCGAAAACAAGAAAAAAGGATATAAAAAGGAAATTAGCAGTTTAGTGCTTGAATGCTCATGCTATATGAC
>DAOM01000251.1:0-4293 GCA_002501855.1 Candidatus Nitrosopolaris nunavutensis | reverse complement strand
ATTTAAACATCCTATTTGTGTATCAAAATATATTCATGCCGCTACAGATACAGTCTTGCCTATTGCAATATCTAGCATTGAAAGATAACTATTGATTTCTTCATGCGAAAAAACCTAGTAGTTTTGAACTTTATGCTGTAGAACGGATACGATCCATTGTGTATGAAATCTCTATTAAATGAAATGGGTTGTGCTGCTATCCTTGTTGTGGACTTGTAAGAACAAAGCCGAGTAATACGAAGTATGAGTTAGCGTCGTGAACAAAAATTAGGCAGCAGAAGATTCATCAGGAATAAAGGCCCCATAAATAGATGAAATTATGTTTCGTCCTCGTACGAAAATGCACTTCTTGCCACTTATCAGAAAAAAAGAGCATATTACATTGTATAACTTGGATTTTGTTTTGTTATTTTTAAGTACATATGCTATATATTGAGTTTAAATTTGTATTGTGAACAAAGTAGTTTGATAAATATGCCAATTTTTATTAGGGCAGCGTCATTATTATTTATTTATAAAACCTGGCTTGTTACTTTCATAGGAATTAATTAACTTAACAGATGGTATCGGAATTATTCATTTTCATATAAAAGAATTAACATTTATCAATGTTGCAATTGATTTATTATCTGAATGTAATATTATTTCAACATGAGCTTTATATTTATCCTCCTATCAGAAAGTAATATTGTATCAAAATATAAGGTTGGGTATTTTTTCTTCGGAATTCACTATTAGCTATATCGCATTCGAGTTGACATGGTGCTGTGCAGTATTCATAAAGATATGACAATAAAACCTTGCATGTGTATAGTAGTGAGAACATTGGCCAAGAGTAGTAATAGCAGTCACACGATAAACAGCACAGAGAGGGTGGTAGTTGAAAGGTGAACTATAACCCTTCAGTTCATAAGAAGAACAAAAGCAGAAACGACTTATTAGTAACTTTAAAAGGAGTCAAGTATGGTGCATTTGCTGGTTTTATTGCAACTTTACTCATATCTTTAGCTATTGCAGCAGCTGAACTGGCATTTGGATTACAGATAGGCACATTTTATTCAGTTATTGGTATTATCTTAGGGTTTAACAATATTGTAAATGCAGGTTATATAGGATTTGGACTTCATCTACTAATTGGCACACTCTTAGGAATAGCACTTGGAACAATCGGAATTAGATGGAAGAAAATACGCATGCTTATTCCATTCAAAAGTACATTATCTGGCATGGGAGCAGGCATTGTTATATGGTTAATATTATTTCTTCCGATAACATCACTTTTAATACAACCTTCCGCTCAGCGCATCGTTGTAATTTTAGCAATCGCATTGCAGAAGACCATACTGGCTGACCAGCTAAGCCATTCAATAGCAAACATTGCACTTATTGCAATAGGATTCCACCTTGTTTGGGGAGCAATATTTGGTTTTGTGATGAGCTCGTTGCTAAGAATTAGAGTTTATAAAATAAAGCAACACTATAAAGATATTATGAATATCGATCCAAAGATACGGTTAGTCACTATATGTGATACAAATGGCAATATAGTATTCTATCGGCATCGTCAGGGTGTACAGAATTTACTTAGCAAGGATGAAAGCAAAAAATCTCTCGAGATGGCTATGGCTTCATGGAAATTACGTAGTGAACTTTCAGACAAGATCGGAAAAGGAATGTATGTTTTAGCTGAATATGAAAAAATCAAACGCATTACTATGCCATTTGGAGATGATCTTTTACTTTATTTGACTACAGAAGTAGAAACTGATCATTCAAGTATATACGATAGAATCCGCGGTTTAGAGGCAGGTTTAAAATATTCCAATTAGATATACTGATATTGCTATTTTACTTCCCCTCTTATATCTACAACGAGTACTGCCTTTGAGTTGAAAGGTTGAAAAGTTGCAAGCGTAGGTTTTGGATTTATTTCGGTAAACCAGAAAAAATAATACTTGCTTCCTAGTGTTAGTGCTATTTTTTAGTTCAGTGTGTAGACTTTGTAAAGCTTGCCGGTGTCACGATTAATGTAATCCCATTCACCAATTCCGTATACTAACTCATGAAATTCTGCCTGTATTCCGGGATGCAATAATTTATAGACATTTTCTCCTACTGAAAGTCTATTCGAGTCGGTCAATGAAATTATCTTTGCTGCTACATTCAGAACGTATCCAAGTACATCAATTTGTGAGCTTTTATCATAGGCATGTTGAACAACTACAATTTCTCCCTCGACAATACTGATTTTTAAAGATAGTTCAGGGTAATCATAATTCTTTAATATTGGGTTGATTCCGTTTTTGATCGCATTAATCATCGATTGTGCGCATCTAACTACTTTGTCACATGTAAGGTATCTATTAAAGCCAGGAGGAAAGAAAGCAATGACAGCATCACCCACATATTTCAGAATATATCCATCATAACTTTCAACCACAGAGGACATTTCGTGTGAAAAGGCTCTGATTATAGTAACTAGTTTATCAACTGGCATTGTCATACTCATTTTAGTCGAGCCTACTAGGTCTGCGTACACAATAAGAAGTGATATCTTGGAGCTTATGTGGTTACGAAGAAAGTCCTGAGCATGCTTTATCGAGGTATCGTACTGATAGACTGAAAACTTATCGTCTATTTTGACTTTGTTGTTATCGTTTTTGTTATTACTAGTCATTTTGCTTTTTTACTCTTCTTGAATTTTTTTCGTCCAACCCTTACTTTGTCCAAAAATGTGGAGGTAGTTTCTTACTGTCTCACTTGGTGTTGATCAGGACCTGTTGATTCGCTCCCACCACTTGTTCGATTAGGCTGACATGAGTTCCCTTCCGTACTCTAATATTCAACAACTTCTGCGGATGTGTATCTTCGTTCTGTTGTACGCTCTTTGTTTAATTCAGCAGCTCCATATCGACTACTGTCTATTTAAACACCATCATGGTCTGATCTTAATGGCCTCACTCTCGGTTATGAGTAGAAGTACAGAATTAGAATTCATTATTACTATATGCTAATGCACTAAATCTCAACGTTACCTGCACCATAATTGAACATCTCAAAAAACAGAACCAAAAGAATGCGTCCAACTGCTCGAGCAACAACAACGGCTATCAGACGAACTGCTTTATTTTGACGTATCTTTTGCAGAGATATCTTCTATTCTATGTCAATAAGAACAGAACAGATTGTATATCATAGCTTCTATGATCAAAGATTTATTATCATTGGTAAACCAGGCCGAAAAATCTGTGGAGGAATCAAAAAAACACTCATCGATATAGACCAGTCTATCGTTGCAAATGCATACAAAGGTAGATTGGTTCTCACTAATCCTAAGGATGAACCAACCTCAATTCTTTTGAGATGAATTCGCTCAAGAGAAAAAGGAAACCAAGAATCACGAATAGATTAGGTGAATCCCTTCATCCTGGTGTGCCGCTTATCCGTGTGACTTCTAACTATGCGGAAAAACAAAAAATTATCGAATATAGATCACGGGTGTATGTATTCTATTTAGATCAAATGCTTTCTATGGAGAGTTTTTATCCTACTAAATCCCAATTGTGCGACAAGAATGTCTTTTAGTGGTCTTGATATCAGAGGGTGCAACCGATATCTATTATCAGATACGTACATTACAAGCACTGGAAGATCTTATTATATCAACAAAAATGACTGTTGGTACTATTTATTATGACCACTATTATTTATTATGCATAACATATCTACCAAAAAGATGGTTTCTGTGTCTGAAAGTTTGCACGCAATTTCTGACGACAAATCTTTATCTCAATTTAAACCGTTACTCTAACAACTGTGGATAGCAGTACTTAGTACAAAACAGGATAATTCAAGAATATCATAAGTAATATTGTCTTAATGTGGATTATATTTACAGAAAAATCTCTCTGACCCTTCTAAGAATCAGATGGTCTTGTTTAACATAGTCGGCAACATTCAATTGCAGATAATTTGTCATATAAGTACGATATGTATATAGATCATAGCTATGAGTGTCTCGCCAACTGTTATCTCTGAATAAAAGATTCTTCAATTTAATCCCAACCGACGACACTTGGTCTGGTGGTGATAATGGTAATGTAATTGTGCCTTTGGTTGAACCTTTGTTATGAGAACGTTGAAGACATGCATATTTTGTACAAGATTTAAAACATCTGATTCTTCAAGGTCAGTATTTACTCAGATACTACCAATATCTAAGTATGTCCTGTATGTGGTGGAGATCTCTCATTCCTTGAGTTAGATCAATAGGAGTGCTACTTATGTAAATAC
>DAOM01000338.1 GCA_002501855.1 Candidatus Nitrosopolaris nunavutensis | reverse complement strand
CTACAAGTTCATCTACAAGTTCATCTACAAGTTCAGGCAGCGGCCAAAATCATCCCTCAAGTATTATTCATATTCCCAAAATTCATTTTCCCCACATTCGCATTCCGAAAATAACTTTCTCTTGATGTGACCAAAGATATTTCATAACCACATATAAGAATGCTAATTTTACATTGAATAAGTAATAATACTGCAGCAGAAAAGAGCTGTTGATTTGGATATATGTAAGTAGAGTACCGCTCATCACGATAGGCGGAGAGGGGGAAAAAGTGACGAGTACTTAGGTTGCCTTCTTCTTTCTGAACCTATTCACCACGCGATGCGCGAATAAGCACTATAGAATGAGCGCACGCACCCGTGATTGTATAAAAAACGGGGTAGTATTGGCCGGCGGCGATCTTCTATTAGGAACCCCCCAACTACGATCGCTACCTATCGTTGCGTAGCTTTTCGCATATAACTTTCAGAATATGTCAAAATGTTTCACTTTTGATGATTGAATTTGATGATGCTTTATAGAGTTTGCAGAAGCATTACCTGTGAGTTAGCATATTTTCCCAAAATTCGATTTATACATTTTACTGTAGAAAATAACAATATTATTCTTCAAAATATACTAATACTGAACTGCATGACATCCATAATGGTGGCATCCACAGTTGACATTGTTTCACAATACCGGTAAGCTTGCTTTTTCTATCATTCTGGTTTTGTCAAGTTATTTTTTTCTCCCAAATCCATCTTCATTTGCTGATATTTTTGCTACTAGTCAAAAGCATACTGGTCATGACAGCATTATAACTACTACAGGAGAAGCAACGAAAATTCATAGTGGTCATAATAATGCGATCACAAAGACAAAGCAGATACCCGCTAATGGAAAGACAAATGGTCTTATCAATAATACTCTTAGCGAGAATAGTAAAGTAGTAATTCTAACTTTTGGAGATACTGAAAAAAGCCAATTTACTACAGCTAAACCAATTTTAGATCAATATGGGTATAAGGCAAGCTTCTTCATTACATGTAACTATGTAGGCCAAACACACCGTCTCAATTGGAATGATATATTGGCATTACAACAAGACGGACAAGACATAGAGTCTAAGGGCATGACTCACGCAGATCTAAACAACTTATCCTCAGGTGCTTTGGATTTTGAGATTGGTGGTTCTAAACTATGCTTGCAGACTCATGGCATTAATTCACCTAATATCTTTGCAGCAGTACACGGCGATGTAGGGAATAATCCAGCCGTGATAGATACAATATCCAAATATTATGGATACGCAGATGATGGTTTTGCTAACTTGATGTTTTTGCATTGCGATGGATATGACAGTAAGCAGACCAATTGTCAGACATACGATGGCAGTCGTATGCTAAGCTATGCAAATAGATATTCTATAAGAGAAGCGAGTCATAACTTTTGGGATGCAAGATATCTACACGACGATCAAACAATATTTCAAAAGTTTGTAGAAGAAGTGAATAGCGGAGTAGGAGTCAACAACAAAATAGGAATGGTGGATGCTATTCCAATAGTTGCTTATCATATTATAGATAATAGTAAAGATCCTTCTAGCACAGACATAAACTTGTTTGCAGCAGAGATGAAGTATTTGCATGACAATGGCTTCAAAGTAATACCAATGTCTGATTTAGGATATAATGAAAGCACAAATTATATGTATTTAAAATAGTAGTTACAGGACAAGAGTGACAATATGCTTCCTGAATAATAGGTCCATTAGCAACAGGGTCAGAGAAAGGAACACCTAATTCAATGATATCTGCGCCTGCTTGGACAAGAACTTCCACAAGGTTCTATCTTCTTCTCATGTTCGGATATCCAACTACTGCACATTGAATTCTCTCTGCTAATTGCCTGAAATTTTTGTTTATTCGATCACTCTCTCTTGTTACATCAATCATTTCGCTCCTCTTTCCCCTATCCTTTTCTATTTAGGAATAGATCACACTCGATAAGTGAGTTAGCGTTCCAAACAAAGTTAATGCAAAGATAAAGCAAGAATGAAAAAATGAAGATAAGGATATCCCGTTATTTTCTTTCTTGCTCTCCATGTCGCTCTGGACTTTAATTTGCGTTGCTTCATTCTAAGCCTGTAATTACAACACGGACACCATAATCTATCCCACTTTATGAAGATTTCACATATTTGACATCGCTTCTGCCATACGGAATAACGATTACCACGCTTTGCGTAATTGCATGTTATATTATGCGCTTTCCATAATCTAATAATACTTGTTACTACTGCTACGTTAATTCTATTGAGTAAATGATAAGCTGTCCGCCATAATCGACACTTTTTATCCTTGAAATTGCTGTGTGCTATTAAAATCGTTAGTCACTTTATTTGCTGCCATTACTGCCTTTATGACTTAGTCACTTATCCACGTTAACAAACAAGATCAAAAAAGTTCATTTTCCTATACCCATTCAGACAAATAACTCGGTAGCACACTACAATTTGTCAATGAATGCGAATTGGGTGCGCAAGTCAATGGGGCAATATTACCGAATACACGTTTTTACCCAAGCCAGGTGTTCTATTAATAGGACGCATCCTAGATTCAAGACTTGAGAATTAGGTAAAATGAATTTGAGATCAAACAAAACCAGTTTGTCATCGATGTTTAAAAATAATAAGAAATCGATGCTGATGGCAATTCCAGTTTCGTTTCTTATTATGACTTCAGCTATTCTGAACGGCTATTCTGTCAATAATCGAAATGCGTATGCAGATGTCGATAATAAAACGGCATCATTAACGTCGCCCATTGAGGGACCTGATAGTGCTAATATTACCAATGCAGGAATTATTATGAAACAATTGCTTTCTTCTAATAAGCCTTATGATATCGCAACACTTGCTTACATATGGGGGTATCCTCTCGTAACGTCTGAGGTAACGAAAGCTTTTGTCACAAATCCAAATGTTCCCGCGGCACCAGGCCGAGGTCCCGCTAATCAATTCAACCATCTTGGCCAACTAACAACTGCAAAAGAAAAAGATATTGTTCGTCCTAATGCAGATACGTTGTATTCATATTCTTGGATAGACCTTAAAGGTGGACCAATCGTGCTTAAAGTTCCTAATATAGTTAACAGGTACTATACATTGCAATTCTTGGATGCATATTCCAATTCCTTTCATTATATTGGCACACGCACAACTGGTGAAAAGGGCGGTACCTTCCTTATTACTGGACCTAACTGGAAAGGAACATTGCCTGCCAATTATAGTAGTATGAATATGAGTAAAATTCAATCACCTACCAATATCGTTTTTCTTATTGGCAGGATATTAGTCAATGGACCTCAAGATGTGACTAATGTCAATCAAATTCAAAAAAACCTTACGCTTACTCCTGTCTTTCACAATACAACAAGAACAACATCAGAGGCGAAACCTATTGAACCTCTTGCATCGAACATACCGAAACTTGGTATTCAATTTTTTGATATCTTAAGTAAATCACTAGTCAACAATCCACCACCTGCAAATCAAACGTATCTTATTAAGAAATTCGAAACAATAGGAATAGGTCTAGGTAAAACACCATCTAATGACATAACAAATCAAACTATCATTCAAGCTCTGAAAACAGGAATATCAGAAGGTGAAAAGATAATAGACGAAAAGACAGCAAATATAGGTACAGTAGTAAACGGGTGGTCTGTTAACCTACAGGTTGGCACTTATGGAGAAGATTACCTATTGCGTGCAGCCGTTGCAAAAGTAGGATTTGGTGCCAATATACCACAGGAAGCGATATATCCACTAACATTTACAGATGCTAATGGAACTCTATTGAACGCTGCTAATAATACTAACTACCTAATGCATTTTGGTAAAGGACAGGTTCCACCAGTTAAAGGATTCTGGTCTCTCACAATGTATGATAAAGATGGCTTTTTCGTAGATAATCCTATTAATCGTTATAATATAGGTGATAGGACTTTAGGGTTAAAGAATAATACTGATAGTTCACTTGATATCTCTATATCTTCTAAAAATCCAGGACAAGCAAAAGAGTCCAATTGGCTTCCTGCGCCTGATGGGCCATTTACCCTACTTTTGCGCATGTATATTCCAGATGATTCAGTAGTTAAGGGACAATACCAGATCCCACCAGTAGAAAAAGTCGTAACCAACAAGTAATGCTAGCCGTGCAACTAAGGTTGCCTCCTTGTCTCCGAACTCCACAATTCAGTCGTGTTCTGTGTTGCACTACTATCTGATTAAGACGATTGAGATGTAAGCGCTAGGGACCCGTAAAAGAGGAAAAGTAGATAGAGCGACAGAATAGGCGTGAGAGAGGTCCAATCCTGGTGATCTTACCTACTAGGAAAGACAATGACCCTGAAAAACAAAAATAGTGATATCGACAAGGAAAATAACAAGAGAAAACAGCGACCTCATCAACACGTGTTAAGTATTTTCTTCATGCTTACTTTGTGCTTTTGCCGAGCAGCTATAACTCGATTCTACTAATAGCAATCCTCTACGTCATGATAGATTTTCATCTTTTAAGTTACATTATAAAAAGAAGAATGGCGCCATAGCTTAATGAATAGAGCAGGAGTCTAGATGTGTGTTCGAAAATCGGGGAAATCAATCGCGCTTGCCATTACCTTGTACGAGTCTCTTATCCATGGAAGTAACACTTAGTTCCCCCTTATTATATCGGAAGAACCTATATACATATGTACATACGTACATTTGTACATTCTTGTCCTTGAAAATGAGTTCGCGTCTTCTTAGTCTGCGAACATCGATGTCAGTGTTATCATATAATTAACCAATCATCCTCAACAATCAAACGATTCTAATACTCAGTTCAATTGCATCGCTGACATCATCTCTAAATTCCAACTTGGTTTCTATAGTCTGGCTTTTGTATCTTTCTTGATTTCTTACATATTCTAGAAAATCTAACATTTGATTTTTGAATATTCCAACGTTATCTGCTATAACTACAGCCCCTTTCGCTAGATACTTCTCAGCACATTTAAGATAGCTAAGATATTCTTCTTTGGTAGCATCTATAAACAACAGATCAAATTTCCCACGAAGATTTGGTATTACTTCTAAAGCATCACCAACTATTATGTCTACTTTGTGCAGAAAACCTGCGTCTTCCATATTTTTTCTCGCTGTCTTGGCGACGGTTTTATCTATTTCAATAGTTACAACAGATCCTACGCTGTCTGCAGCATCATCTAACAGGTTAGCCATTAATATCGCAGAATATCCGTACAAAGTTCCAATTTCCAGAATTCTTTTCGGTTTATGTTTCTTAACAATATTTGCGATGATCTTAGCCTTCACAGGACCTATGGAAGGTACAAATTCTTTCTTGCCCATTTCTTCAAGCGATTTGAGAACTCGCAATGCTTGGTCTTCCTTTTTCGCACTAATGGTGTATCGATTATCATAATATTTAAGTGCAATTTTAAAGCTTCATTAAACTGCCAGATTGCTGAGCGATGAGGATATCATTATTGGGCTGTAAAAAATGAAAGTGGCCGTGAAATCAATAATAACATCAACCACTATAACTGGCTGCACAAAATAGCCGACTAGTAAAGTCATATAAAAAGACAGCTGAAAAAACCAGTAGAACTAAAATATCGAGCGGGTGTGATCCGATGGCTACTTTGGCACTTATCCAACACTTGTTGTAACACACGCAAATTAATATCTGCCTACCTGAATAGAAAGGATTTTCAGTAGTAGATTCTATATCTATATTGCTAAAAGTATCATTCTCTTTAATAGATAATGCTGAGATTGTGACTATAATGTTTCTAATCAATATATTAGTGCTTGAATATATCGACAAATTCTCCTATATTGTTAGCAGTTGCTGTGAAGCATCGTAAATATAGTATGATGGAAGATAGCTTCTGAGAAATGAACCACAAGAAAACGACTTTATCAATGGCAGCAATCGTAGTAGCAGTAGTACTGACAGCAGCAGCATTCGCCATACCACAACAAGCTTTAGCGTACAAACATCACCATCACCACCACAATAATAACCACAGCAAAAGCAACAGCATAGATGTTACACAAAACACAAGCCAAGCAAACGTTTGTAGTCATGCCCTTTGTCTAAATAATGGCAACAATACAGCCAATATAGGCTGACCTTAAAGAAGAGAAACGGACTCGTCCGTCTTCCTTATTTTTTTGCAAATACGGTAATGATTTAACCTGTCAGAATAAGGCATCGATAATGTTCTACTCCTAAATACCGACTAACAAATGATATATCTTTTTTTCGAACAGAAATCTACCGAAAGCACATTCGATAATTACTTCACCCGGCACTGATGCTAGATATTGGAGATTGGCATGATTTGGATAGCGACAATGACTCAAGCCAAAAAAAGCGCAGATGGCTTAGACAGAGAAGCCACTATAAGCAAAAGTTATCGATGAGATGATAAGAGCTTTTTTATTAATTTTCTACACACAAATCATTAGAATAAATCGTGTTGTTAACATTATAGTCGATAAAAGATATCTGTCTTGACAAAGTACTAGTCCTAGTAGTAGGTAAAGCAACATTCTGACTATAATCTTTCCAATTAATATATCAGAGTTTGGATATATCGACAATTTCTCCTATATTGTTAGAAGTTGCTGTGAAGCATCTCAAATATACTATATTGAATGATATCCCTCCGAGAAATGAACCACAGCAAGAAGACTTTAACAACTGCAGCAATCGCGATTGTAGTAGCACTAACGGGAGTTGCATTAGCTATACCACAAGCAGCTTTGGCACACATACCCCAGCATCTGTTTGCTACTGGTTCTCACGGGATTAATGTTGATGGTGCTAATGGCGCTAACGGGGTTAATGGTGGTAACGGTGTTAGCTCCCCCGGTGCTAATGGCAATAATGCTAACGGCGCGAATGGAAATAATGATAACGGCATGAGTGCTAACGGGGTTAATGGTGGTAACGCTAACGGGGCTAATGGCATTAGCGCCCCCGGCGTCAATGGAACTAGTTCTAACGGTGTGAATGGTGGTAACGCTAACGGTGTTAATGGTACTAGTACTAGCACTACTGTGCCCAAATCTGGGTTTTTCAATTGAAAACGCCACCAACTTGAATGAAGAGGAATAATATGAAAACGATCTTCGACATTAGTAGAATCCAGCGCAGATAAACACAAAATCTTCGTTCTTAGCAAAGATCACAGACTAAAGTGTCGATGGCTGTCCAAGCTCATTCTGATATTAACCGCGTGATAACCAATTTTAGAATCGGACCAGCACGTGTGATCAGATAGAAAATAAAAATAAAAATAAGTAAAAGAGACTGCCACTGCATAAGTTAAACTACAAAGCTGTGAAATAACTACGACTAAATCGTACGCTCGTGGATATTAATGCACTATGCTAGTGTTGCATACTTTGACAGTCTATGATATTTCTCGAATATACTTTTCTCTTCCCTAAGGGAACAGAATTATTGAAGTTTATTCTGAATGCGAATCCATTAGCTTTTTACAGGTTCTAATTGTTTAAAACTAAAAGAGTGTAGACCGGCTTATATGAAAGAGATTCTGGATAGGAGAACTATGAACCACATAATAATAAACTATCCCTAATCCTCTCTGTTTTTTAAGCCAAGTCTACACCTAAATTATTATTACGCAATAGTAGAATAAATAGGATTACTAACTCTACATGCTAGTTATAATCGACAAGAGATATCTGTTGCTAAAGTCTCTTTATGAATTCAAGCGACATTCCGACTATAATGTTTCTAATCGTAACTTTAGGAATCCTAGCTATCGTTCGTTACTACCGCCACGGCACTGAGGGTAGTGGCGTTCGTTTTACCACAACAGGCTCTAGCATACAGACACCACTACCACAATAATATAATACCACAACAGCAAAAGCATGGCAGTCAATCAACACACGAGTCAGCTAAACAACTGTAAAGTACAGGTACGTCTGCAGGCAATACTGGCACAGATGATTCAAGTACAGTTCATGCACATGAGGAAGAAGGTCAGCCATCACCAACTGTCTGCCAAAATGCGTGCACCAATACAGCTGAAATAAGCCGCTTATAACATAGAAGAGAACAATTCAAAAATATGTTCTTCTTTATTTTTTTCCTGAACATAACGACAAAAAATCTTTGTAAGTACACTCGTCGTAACTAATATCGCAGTTTTGTGACCATTATTACGTCAGCTAGCAGACCTATTATGTTGATTGGAGTATTACTAGACTTACAGGTTATACCCTTCATGGTATTACAGTGCTACCATTAACACGAGAAATTCTATCAAATATCACAATAATAAAAAATCAGTTACAAAACTTATCGGAATCAAGTGTTAGAGTTTAGCCTGCATAGTACGCAAAGTTGAGACAACACACGTGTAACCTTTAAAACCGTAGATTAAGCTCAAACTTTAATCGAAGAAGCAATAACACATGTAAATCTAGTTAGCGTATAAAGTACTAGATATATTTAACGCAACTAAATTCTAAACATTTTATAATGAGAATCATATCTAGTCTTTTTATAAGTATCGCTCTCATGTGAAATATATGGTGACTTTCAATCTTAGATCCGACAAGTTAGTATTCTCCGGTATCTTGATCATGACCCTTTTTATATCAACTATCTGGTTTTCATCTATCCAAGTCAACAGGATCCTTGCTTTGCCAGACCAACAACAACTAAACTCCACATCCAAACCTCTCGTAGTAAAAATTACAGATCCTATTAAAGGCCAACAAATAGCGGTCGGTAAAAACCTGACTCTTTCTGGCATAGCCAAGTACAATGTAACTGCCAACTGTCAGGTTTCCGTAATCGTAGACAGTATGAGACCATATCAAAAGACAATACCAATAGGACAGACTGGAGTGGGTAATTATTCTCAATGGAAGTACGCACTTGCTCCAACATATGCCGGTAGCATTAAAGAAGGAAGTAATAAAATAACCGCAAAGTTACTCTGCAATACAAATCCTACAGCCCTTACAAAATTTTACAGCATTAATGTGACAGGTGTGAATGGAATTTCTCCGAACCAACACCAACTTGCAATAAGATCAAACAATACTGCTGTACCATTTTTCCTGCCAGTGTCTTCTTCTTTTTCTTCGGCTCCATTAAACAATACCCTTGCACCTGCTGTCATAACTGTTTCAGTCAACAACGGTACACTACTTCCGCCAACAACTGCTTCCACCAGTAGTTCTTCTGGTTCTAGTGACACCAGCAGCGGTAGTAGCAATGGACATCATCATCATAGTACTAGCAGCGCCAATCATTCGACTAGCAGCGCCAATCATTCGACTAGCAGCGCCAATCATTCGACTAGCAGCGATCATCATAGTAGCTCTAGCAACAATAGTGGCAATAACGGTAACAACCATCATCATGACAACAGAGGAGGAGGACAAGGCAATTTTATCCACAGCATAATTACACATTTCAGGGGATTTTAAGGCCAGGTCAGTAGCATAAATTGGGAATCGTGCTTTTTTTCAGTCAACGAAAATAATGAATTTGGAAATTGACTATGCATAGAACATAAAGAATCGTTTATATATAAATTGCCGTCATTTTGTTATTGTTGTGGTCTCCTTGCAGACGAATATGTGATATATGTCGGGTTCTTGGATCTTTTAGCGTAAAGAATTCTTTGTTGAATGCGTCATGAAAATTTGGCGCGCCATCAGTAATGAATGTATTCGGTATTTTACCAGCTAGCTCTTTTGCATTTTCAAGTAGTGGTCTAACGTTTGATGTATATTTCGTGTCAGCTACCTGCTGTGCTATCCAAAATCTTGTTTGGTCATCCATGAGTGCATACAAATATTTTGGATTTCCTCGGACTTTCAAATATAATTCGTCGGCTCTCCAAGCATCAGAAACATTTGGCGTAATTTTTTCTAAGTATGATTGCATTAAACCGACGTATTTTTTCATCCACCGATAAACGGTATTATGATTAACGTTAACACCTTGTAATTTCAAGAATTTTTGAACATTGCGTAAAGATTCGCCCGTAAAATATAGCTGCAAAGCAGACGTTATAATTTGGGGAGTGGCGAGCATTCTTTCAAATCCCAAATTGATTGTGAAGTAGCGATTGCAATCTCTGCATTCGTATTTTTGAATATCGCCGCGTTTGTTATGTCTGAGTCCGTCTTTTACGATATTAGAAGAATTACAAAAGATACAGCAATTAATTTGAAGTGGTTCTATTCGCGCAATTTCGACTTCCTTACGTAATGCAAATGATATTTCTACGACAAAAACGTGTTTGCATTTCACGCCACGAAATCTGTTGTCAGGACATGAGCAAACCCAGCCTAAATCCGTCGAGCAAACATCATAGTCTCCGTTGTCATTCTGCGATTTTACTTTGTATACGGATTCGCTAATTCTTTTTATTGCGCCGCTAATGTTAGCAATGACTAATCCTTCTGGTGACGGTTTATAGCTGTTTTGCTCATATATACATAAAGACAAATCCCCGGCGACACCAATCCGACCTAGAAAAGTGAGCATAAAAAATTAGAAAGGACTGAGCATAGTGATGTCTATCTCACGCTGCTGCTATCCGATTTCTTAATTTCGATCGTGATCTTATTGCCCACTCTTATGGCCATGTCTTCGTACTCCCTCATACTGAATTTGATTGAAGGGGAAACCGTTAGCATGGCCTTAGAAATATTCGCCATCGTCATCTTGGGCAAATTTTTCATCAAATCCGCTGGTGAAGTAAATGCTATCACGTTTGGACCAATAATCGTTATATATGGAGCGACTAGAGTCCCTTTATGCAAAAAAATAGAATGTTTACGATGGCATGTTTAACGCTTGTAATATGCATATTGGCAGTAAGCATCGGCACAATCATCAAGCTGACTGCTACTACATCTTTCGCATTGACTGTGGCTGCTGGAAGTCACACGGGTGGAAAAATTATGTCAGGGGGTATGACTGGTACTAATACGACAAGTGGCATGATGTGCACGCCCCACTATCCATGTTAAAATAATACCAACACGACAGCCAGTAAATAGGAGCAGTAGCAGCCGTTGCCGGAGTATCAAGTATACCTTAATTATTTTAGCCACATGAGACGTTAAAAGGAAAACCGTCTGCCGAAAAAAGGAAGTATTATTGAAGGCGGAGACAAAGGGAAATCAGTAATCGTGAGATTGCCTGAAGAAACCAAGCGAATTCGGATCGCGAGAATAAACCGCTTGCTCGAAACATCAAAACAATTTTCTTGATCGTCATCTCGATTATCGCTAAATTTAATTCTTAATCGCGTGCTCTATATTTTCAAGCGAATAATGTCTCTATATGTGGTCTCAAGAGTATATTTGAATTAAATTCGCGCCAGGTACTAATTGAAATTTTTTGAATTGCTACTTAACCCATCAACAATGCTTGAGGAATTTCCTAGAGAAAATAATAAGGGATATGATATAGAAAAAGAAGAACAATTAAATAAATACATAAAATGTAATTCATCAATAGCGTACAATCCCGCTACAGTGTTGACATCCGACCATGTGGGGGCCTCGCCGGCTTATCGAGGCTTCCAAATGGCTCGGTATTTGTCCGTCTACTTTTTCTGTTGGAAGTAAAGAATGTCGGAAGAGAGATTCAGCGATAGGCTGTTCTTAAACCGATAGTAAATTCAGAAAGGGGAAAGGCTAAATGATTTCTTGCATTGTTGTAGTCGCCGCGGATTTGCCTTCTAGCTGCTTGCTTAAGTATAATATTTGGTCCTCCGTGACCCCCTGACTTTGCAATTTAAACAAAGCCATTACTGCGTTATTTTGACGCGCCGAAAATTGATTCATCACGAAACGTAGCCCGCAAGCCGTCACGATGGCAAGGGAATGCGGAAGCCGAGCATCTTCTTCCTCATTTTTCTATTTTACTAATATAAAATTTCAAAAAGAAATAAGAACACAAATATCCTATGGTTCTAAAAATAATAAAAAAATGCTGTCGTTACCGTCGTTGGCGTCGTTCGCCCCTTAAGAACATCCTTCGATTATAACAAAGAAGACTTTAAAGCTATGACATGATATACTTTGTTCATGGAGTCGGAGACAAAAGACAAGGAGGGTAGAATTTTCGTCGGAGGGCTTTTGGAAGGAATAAATTTTCCAAGAGGAAAAAAGACTCCAATTATCGATGTAGACGATTGTAGTGACATTATTATCGTAAGCTCCGATTACTTTCTGAAAAATAAAGAATTAATTGAAGCTTGGGCAATGGAAAAAATTCTGAAATAGTCATAGAGAAATTGTCTCTGTCTTAACCTTTAATTCCTGCAAAGCCTTAACAATCGGTTTAATAGGGTATTCCTTCGCTCTAAAGTATAATATAGACTTGCTCTGGTCGAAGTGGCGTATAATAGATGTCGATTTGTTGGAGCTCTTGATAACCGATTCGATAGCGCCTACATTTGAATCATAAACAAGCTGAGTATTGGATTCTTTTACCCAATCGTCTAATTGAAAATCATAATGCTCAAAAAAGTTGCGCATGCGTCTGTTTGCTAGTGGGGATGACTCACTAACCGATAAAGTGGTTCTTAGATCTTTTGCTCGTGAAGAGACTTGTGCAGATAATTCAGGCTGGTATTTACATTCCGTGCATTTGGGGGGTCGAGAAGGCCAAAGAATTTTTGAGACATTTGCGACTGCAATCAAAAACGATTCTATCGATAGCCATATTCGATCTGATCTATCCTTTTCGTTTTGTTGCTCTGATTGCGAGTATTTCATCATATCACTATAAACGAGTAGGGCAAAATCACAATTTCTTTGAATTTCTCCTCGATATAACACCTATATATGCTTCTCCAAGCCGAAAATTCTCTGTCGGGTCGGTTTATGAACATTTACCAGAAAATTCTAAGGATAAATTAATATCTAAATTCCGCTGCTGTCTAATTTCTTGATTTCTATGGTGATCTTATCCCCCACTTTTATGGCCAT